>JBFZEF010000238.1:0-47023 GCA_041307045.1 Halioglobus sp. | reverse complement strand
ATGGGCATGTCCGATGACCTGGAGGCCGCGATCGCCGAAGGCGCGACCATGGTGCGGATCGGCACGGACATATTCGGCAGCCGCAGCAGGTGATTTTGGCGGAAGCCGCCGTGTATACTGGCCGACTGATTTTCCAGCATCAAACATTCAACGGGCGGATAGCGTGGACACACCCCATATTGCATTCATAGGCGCCGGCAACATGGCCTGCAGTATCGTCGGTGGGCTTATCGAAAGCGGCCATCCCGCCAGCCTGATCAGTGCCGCCGACCCCTATCCCGCCAGCCTGGAACGGCTGCGCGAGTTGGCGCCGGTCAATGCCTGCGCCGACAATGCCGCGGCCGCGGCCAATGCCGATGTAGTGATCATGGCGGTCAAGCCGCAGGTAATGGCCGACGCCACCAACAGCATCGCCCGGGCGGTGCGGGCCAGGCGCGCGCTGGTGATCTCGATCGCCGCGGGGGTCACCATCACCAGTATGCAGGCCCGCCTGGGGCCCCAGGCCGCCATAGTGCGTTGCATGCCCAACACCCCGGCGCTGATCGGTTGCGGTGCGAGCGCGCTGTTTGCCAATGAGAGGGTGTCGGCGCAGCAGCGGGAGCAGGCCGAGGCGATCCTGGCGGCGGTTGGCATCACCTGCTGGGTACCCGACGAGAGTTCACTGGATGCGATTACGGCACTGTCCGGCAGCGGTCCGGCCTATTTTTTCCTGTTCATGGAGGCGATGATCGATACCGCGTGCATGCTGGGCCTGGATCGCCAGACCGCCACCGCCATGACGCTGCAGACCGCCCTGGGTTCCGCCCGCATGGCGCTGGAAAGCGATGTGGACCTGGTCGAACTGCGGCGTCGGGTCACCAGCCCCGGCGGCACCACCGAGCGGGCGATAAAATGCTTTGAAGACAAGGGTCTGCGCGATGTCGTGGCGGACGCCCTGGGCGCTGCCGCGGCTCGCGCCGCCGAAATGGCCCGGGAAATGGGCTAGGCGGGAATCGGCAAGGGAGATTATGGCTGCATGAACGCGATCAACGAAATACTCGTCTACCTGGTGCAGACCCTGCTCAGCCTGTACCTGGTCACCATGTTGCTGCGTTTTTTGCTGCAGCTGGTGCGCGCCGACTTCTATAACCCGATCAGCCAGTTCATCGTCAAGGTGACCAACCCCCTGGTGATTCCCCTGCGCCGGGTGATTCCCGGGCTGGGCGGCATCGATATGTCGTCGCTGCTGTTGGCCCTGTTGCTGCAGCTTGCGGCTATCGTGGCGCTGCTGCTCATCAACGGCCTGTCCCCGCCGGGAGTTTTCCTGCTGCTCGCATGGTCCGTGCTGGGCGTACTGGGCCTGTTGGTGAACATTTATTTCTTCGCCCTGCTGGCCATGATCATTCTCAGCTGGGTGGCCGCCGGCAGTCGCCACCCGGCAATCTACCTGCTGTACCAGATCACGGAGCCGGTGATGGCGCCCTTTCGCAAGGTCCTGCCGCCGATGGGCGGGCTGGACCTGTCCCCCATCCTGGTCTTTGTGCTGATCAATATTATCCAGATCGCCCTGCGCCACCTGGCACAGGGCGTGGGTCTGCACCCCGCCCTCGTGCTGGGTCTCTGAACACGCGGTGGAAGCGCCAGCTGCCAGCCGCTCGGTAGGTATCGTAGAGCCCCGGACCGCGCACTTCCGGGAGCCCCTGAAGCTTGCCTGCGGCCGCGATTTGCCCAGCTACGAGATTGTTTATGAAACCTATGGCGCGCTCAACGGCGCGCGCAACAACGCGGTGCTGGTGTGCCATGCCCTGAGCGGCAATCATCATGCCGCCGGCTACCACCACCCCGACGACAAGAAGGCCGGCTGGTGGGACGAGTGCATCGGCCCCGGCAAGCCCATCGATACGGACCGTTTTTTTGTGGTCAGCCTGAACAATATCGGTGGCTGCCACGGTTCCACCGGCCCCACCAGCATCAACCCGCAGTCCGGGGAACCCTGGGGTCCCGACTTCCCGCCACTGCGGGCGCGCGACTGGGTGCACAGCCAGGCCCGGCTGGCGGACTTCCTGGGTATCGAGTGCTGGGCGGCGGTGGTGGGCGGCAGCCTGGGCGGCATGCAGGCCATGCGCTGGGCGCTGGAATACCCCGATCGCATCAAACACTGCATCGTCATTGCCGCGGCCATGAAGTTGAGTGCGCAGAACCTCGCTTTCAACGAGGTTGCCCGCCAGGCCATCCTGTCGGACCCGGCCTTTGCGGACGGCCATTACCTGGAGCGCGGCACCGCGCCCACCCGGGGGCTGGCGCTGGCGCGAATGGTGGGCCACATCACCTACCTGTCGGATCACGCCATGGCCAGCAAGTTCGGCAGGGACCTGCGCTCGGGCAGCTTCGACCAGGGTGATGAGGGCGATGTGGAATTCCAGGTGCAGAGCTACCTGCGTTACCAGGGCACCCAGTTCTCGGGCAGTTTCGACGCCAATACCTATATGCTGATGACCCGCGCCCTGGACTATTTCGACCTGGCACGGGAATACGACAACGACCCGGTGCAGGCCTTTGGCCACGCCCGTTGCAGCTTCCTTGTCATCTCGTTTTCCACCGACTGGCGCTTCTCGCCGCAGCGATCCCGGGAAATCGTGGATGCGCTCATAGCGGCGGACCGGCCGGTCACCTATGCCGAGATCGAGGCCGATGAAGGCCACGACGCCTTCCTGCTGCCGATTCCGCGCTACATGGATGTGTTTTCGGCCTATATGCGCCGGGTGGGCAGCTGATGCGGCTCGATCTCACCCATATCCAGCGCTGGATCAGGCCGGGCTCCCGGGTCCTCGACCTCGGCTGCGGCAATGGTGAGTTCCTGCAGCTTCTGCAGGATCAGCGCCAGGTGCGCGGCACCGGAATAGAAATCGGCGAGCAGGAGATCACCGCTGCCATCGCCCGCGGCCTGAACATCGTCGAGCAGAACCTTGACCAGGGCCTGGCCAACTTTCCTGACCAGAGTTTTGACACCGTGGTGATGGCACATGCCCTGCAGGCCGTACACTACCCGGACCGGGTATTGGACGAGATGCTGCGAATCGGGCGGGAGGGTATCGTGACCTTCCCCAATTTCGCCCACTGGAGCTGCCGTCTCTATCTCGGCACCCGGGGCAGGATGCCGGTATCAAAGTTCATGCCCTACCACTGGTACGACACCCCGAACATCCACTTTTGTACGGTTAAGGATTTTGAGGCGCTGTGTGAACAAAAAAATATCCGCATACTGGCCCGGGACGTGGTGGGCAATACCGAGCGGCAACCGCTGCTGGCCACCGCCTGGCCCAACCTGTTCGCCACCACGGCGATCTACCACATTACCCGCTGATATGGCCGCGCTCACCAGGCTCGCCCTGCTGCTCCTGGCCCTCCTGGGCGGCAGTGGCGCGGCCGTGGCCCAGCAATCGAAAATGTTCGGCCCCTACGAATTGCATTACAGCGTGGTCAACACCACCTTCCTGCAGCCGGATGTGGCAGCCGCCTATGGCATCGTGCGCGGCAAGAATCGCGGCATCGTCACGCTGGCGGTGCGGGAGCACCTGGCCGAGGGCAGCGAGACCCGGGCCATGCTGCTGCAGGGGCGCACCTGGGACCTGATACAGAACCAGCCCCTGGAATTTGTTGAAATACGCGAGGGCTCGGCGGTTTACTACGTTGGCGAGTTCAAGTTTATCAACGAGGAATGGCGGTTTTTCGAGGTGACCTTCCGGCCCGAGGGCGCCGATGAGACCCATACCTTCCAGTTCAAGCACCAGCTCTACATCGAGCAGTGAGCAGTCACCGACAGGACCGGGTAGTGGTGCTGGCCAGCGGCAACGCCGGCAAGCTGCGGGAACTGGCAGGCATACTGGCACCGCTGGGGCTGGAGCTAATATCCCAGGATCAGTTCAAGGTGCCCGAGGTTGAGGAGACGGGGCTCAGCTTTGTCGAGAACGCCATCATCAAAGCCAGGGCGGCCTGCGAATTCAGCGGCTGTCCGGCTATCGCCGATGACTCCGGGCTGGAAGTGGATTACCTCAGGGGTGAACCGGGTATCCACTCTGCGCGCTATTCCGGAGGTGGCGACGCCGCCAACAATGCCAGGCTGCTGGCGGAGCTGGGCGATGTACCCGCCGAGCAGCGCAGTGCCCGCTTCCAGTGCGCCCTGGTCTATATGCGTCACGCGCTCGACCCCATGCCCCTGGTCTGCCAGGCGAGCTGGGAGGGCCGTATCCTCGACGCGCCGCGGGGCGAAAACGGATTCGGCTACGACCCCCTGTTCTACGTTCCCGAGTACCGCTGCAGCTCGGCCGAACTGGCGCCCGAGCTGAAAAACCGGATCAGCCACCGGGCCCGCGCCAGCGCATTGCTGCTCGAGGCCCTGCGCCAGCACTGATGCAGCCGCCACCCGTCGCTCTGTACATCCACCTGCCCTGGTGTGAGCGCAAATGCCCCTACTGCGATTTCAACTCCCACGAGGCCCGGGTAATTCCGCAGGAAGCGTACGTGGACGCGCTGTTGCGCGACCTCGAGGGCGATCTGGAACTCGCACGCAACAGGCCGGTGGAGACGCTGTTTATCGGTGGCGGCACGCCCAGCCTGTTTTCCCCCGGGGCCATATCCCGCCTGCTGGCGGGCATAGGCTCGCTGCTGCAGTTGTCCCCCGACCTGGAAGCCACCATGGAGGCAAACCCCGGCAGCGCCGAGGCCGGGAAATTCGCCGGCTTTCGCGCCGCGGGGATCAATCGCCTCTCCCTCGGCATCCAGAGTTTCGACGAGGCCTGCCTGCAGGCTCTGGGCCGCGTGCACAACAGCGACCAGGCCCGGGCGGCGATCGAGTATGCCCGGGCAGCGGGCTTCGCCAGTTTCAACATCGACCTGATGCACGGACTCCCGGGGCAGAGCGCGGAAGCCGCCGCGACGGATTTACGCACGGCGCTCGCCTTCGCCCCGCCCCACCTGTCCTGGTACCAGTTGACCATCGAGCCCAACACCGTATTCCACAAGCGACCGCCGCAGCTGCCGTCGGAGGACGCGCTGGCGGATATCCAGCAGGCGGGGGAAGCATTGTTGGCGGCGGCCGGTTACGGTCAATACGAGGTATCCGCCTACAGCAGGCCCGGTTTGCGCTGCCGCCACAACCTCAACTACTGGTCTTTCGGCGACTACCTGGGTATCGGCGCCGGAGCCCATGGCAAGATCACCGGCGAGGACGGGCGCATCCGGCGCTACCACAAGACCCGCCAGCCCCCGGACTACCTGGCAGCATGCTCCGGCACTTTCACCGCCGGTGGCCGTGAGCTGGAGCGCGCAGACATCGTCGGCGAGTTCATGCTCAACGCCCTGCGGCTCAACGAGGGCTTCACCCGCGCGTTGTTCGAGGCCCGCACCGGCCTGGATTTCGCAGTGATCGAACCCCATTTGCTGAAGCTGCAGGAGCGGGAGCTGATCGTGTGCGACGGCCGCGGCATCCGCGCAAGCGCCCTCGGCCGACGGTTTCTCGACAGTGTGATCGCGGAGTTTTTTCCCGGCTGATTGCGGTGGCGACAGGACAGCGAACGCCAGCTGGTCTACTACCAGGATGACGACGGCATGTGGATCATTCATGCCAAACTTCCGCCCGAGGCGGGCGCCCTGGTGGTGAAGGCCATTGAAGCGGTAGCGATGCCGGAGCAGGAAGAGAAGCAGACCGCACTGCGGGCGGACAGTGTGGACCGAAAGGAAGTTGAAAACGATTCCGCGGAATCGTCCACCGCTGGGCTGTGTCGTCTCGCACCATCGGTAACCGCAAGTACCTGTATCACCCGGTGGCAGGGCGAGAGCTGTAACTACGGCATGGCGATCGATGCGCCATTGTGGAGAGATTCCCCGTTAGCTCCGGGTACCGCTGTTCTGAGTATCACTGAAATCGAGAAGCGGAGTGACTGATCGAAATGGATTGAAAAACCTGATGTTTCTTCTCAATAGCTACAAGCGACCAAAATTATGCACTGCCAACTCATTGTTGCTAATGCTTTTCTGGTTTTAAATCAACCATTGTAAGTATAGATAGGCGGAATGGAGTTCAAATTGCACGTCCGTATATATTACTTTTATGGGGCTATCGCTAGTTTGTGCTATTTTTGGCTCACTATAATACTAAAATTGGAGATCCAATAATGAGCACCATTCCCGCTGCTATGCTAAGACAGTCTGCTGATTTACCGTATATCAGCCTGACTTCCGAACTTCCTTTCATCGACAAAGGGAGCTTCAAGCTGCAACTGCTGCAGGTGAGCATCGAATCAGGTTTGTGGGTTATACGCACGTTGTTCGCTCCCGGAACTACTGTCCAGAAGCATAAGCACACAGGTGAAATATTTGCATTTACTAGTTCAGGCTCCTGGTATTACCTAGAGTACCCGAACGACATTAACATCGCCGGCTCGTATCTATATGAGCCGGCCGGATCAATACACACCTTGCACGTACCCGACAGCAACACCGAAGATACGGAAGTATGTTTCGTGATGAATGGGGCCAATCTCAATCTAAACAGTCAGGATGAAGTCGAGAGTGTTTTGGACGCGGGAGCTATGTTGGATGTGTACTATTCATTGTGTGAAGCTCAGGGGGAAAATCCTCCGAAGGTATTAGGAGTTTGATATCACTATGTCCGTTTCAAATTCACGGTCTGTTCGGTAGGGCCGCCCCATAACAAGTCAAGGCACCGGACGTCAAAACCGCTGCGCGGTTTCGCCCTCCGTGCTTAAGGCGTTAGGCTGCATGTCTCAATCCGTTGCCATCCGAGCTGTAGAGGCTTCCGACCAGCAGGCATTTATTGCCGCTGCACTCCGAAGCCGTGAGTTTCATCGACCATGGATCTCAGCACCATGCGACAAGGCGGCCTTTGCTCGATACGTCGCCCGCCTCGATGACAAGAACAACTTCGGTTTCGTAGTCGTGCTAACCGAGTCTGGTGAACTCGCTGGTGCAATCAATCTCACGAACGTGGTCTACGGCGTCTTCCAGAGCGGGTACCTCGGCTACTTTGCATTCGCCGGTTATGAGGGCCATGGCTACATGAAGCGAGGTCTCTCTCTCGTGGCGCGGTACGCCTTCCGCCAACTTAAGCTACATCGGTTGGAGGCCAACATACAGCCTGCCAACATGTCTTCGCTGGCACTTGTACGTTCATGCGGCTTCAGCAAAGAGGGCTACTCGCCTGCCTACCTCAAGCTCGGCGGTCGCTGGCGTGACCACGAACGCTGGGCACTTGTCAGAAGTCGCCCAAATTCAGCTTAGCTCGAACGTTAAACACCCAGAGGTAGTTCAGGTGAGTAGAGATCTCTTTGCACATAAGGCAAAAAGCTACGAACAAACCAGGAGTCGAGTTGATAATGTCGATAATATTGCCAATGCAATTGTCAACAGCACCAGCTTATCGAAACAGATGCACTTGATGGATTTCGGCTCAGGTACAGGTCTGTTGCTAGAGAGAGTGGCCCCGTATGTAGGGAAAATTACGGCAGTCGACATTTCAAGCTCAATGAATGAACAACTGGAATACAAGCGGCAAAGGCTTGACTGTGAACTTGAGATTCTTGAAATCGATCTTGAATCCAAAGAAATTTCAGGCAGGTTCGATGGAATTATTTCATCAATGACAATGCATCATGTGAAAGATGTTGAGGCCATGTTCAGGAAGTTCTACGCCTTGCTAACTGATGGTGGCTTTATTGCCATTTCAGACCTCGATAAGGAAGACGGTAGCTTTCACACAGAAGATACGGGCGTGTGCCATTTTGGCTTTGATAGAAAGGAAATTGAAAATATTGCAATGACTGCTGGTTTTCAACAGGTGTCCATTGCAGATGCGAGTGTGGTTTGCAAACCACAGGGCGACTTCAGTGTTTTTCTTTTAAAAGCTACGCGATAAGGATCGTATAACAGTTCAAGCGACTCGGCCCGGGACGCAGCTACTCGGCGCCCGTGCTCTCAATGTTATTTTGGTGCCTGATATGAATATCGAGCTTAGAAACTTCGAGAGTAGTAAAGCAGTTGAGGCAAAGTTTTATGTTCGGAGCGCCGCAACATAAAAACCCTAACCGCATCGCACTGCATCCTGGAACCACTGGTCGCCGCGCACGCACCAGAGATGTTTTCTGTTCTGTGCGACCCGGCAATCTATGAGTTCGAGAACTCACCGCCAATCAGCGAAGATTGGCTCACCGAGCGCTACCAACGTTTGGAAAGTCGCAGCTCGGGTGACGGCACGGAACAGTGGCTCAACTGGGTGATTCGCCTTCCCGGCGGCAGGCTCGCAGGGTACGTGCAGGCTACCGTTCTGCCAGATCAAACCTCGTTTGTGGCCTATGAACTGAACAGTCTGTACTGGCGTCAGGGCATCGGCAGCAGCGCGGTAGGAGAGGTGCTGCGAGAGTTGCAGGAGAACTATGGCGTCAACATGTTCTTCGCAGTCCTGAAGGCGAAGAATTATCGCTCGGAGGGCATGCTGCGCAAGCTTGGATTTGTCCAGGCAGGAAAGGAGAAAGAGGCTCGGTATCGGGACGCAACTGACGAAATTGTCATGGTCAAGGCTGGTTCAGGCGCCGCGGGTGCGGCCTGACTTAATTCACACTCCGCGCACGGCCCTGCCAGTATTTCGCGCGAACCTCGCGCCGCAAGACCTTGCCGACCGGCGAGAGCGGCAGATTGTCAACAAACAACAGCGACTTGGGCGCCTTGTAGCCGCCAAGCTGCTGTTTGACGTGATCGACAAGGCTTTCAGGAGCAACTTCAATGCCTTTGCGCAGCACGATCTCAGCGTGCACTGCCTCGCCCCACTCCGCGTGGGGAATGCCGACTACCGCGGCCATCAGTACCGCCGGATGTGAGGCCAGCGCGGCTTCCACCTCGATTGCATAGACATTGAAGCCGCCGCTGATAATCATGTCTTTGAGCCGGTCTACGATAAACAGGTAGCCGGCCGTGTCGATCAACCCGAGATCCCCGGAACGCCAGACATCGTCAGCGAATTCAGCGGCCGTGCCCTCGGGATTGCGGTAATAGCCCTGGGCAATGGCACGGCAGCGAATACGGATTTCCCCGGTCTGACCCACGGGAAGTTCGTTACCGTCCTTATCAGTGATGAATACCTCCACGCCTGGCGTGAGCCTCCCCGCCGAAGCCAGCCGATCCAGCGCCGCGGCGCTGCCGGTACGGTGATCGTCCTTGTCCAACACCGATATGATCATCGTCGCCTCGGTCGCGGCATAACACTGGACGAAGATCGGCCCGAAGCACCCCAGCAGATCCTGAAGTTTGGACGGGCTCATGGGCGCCGCGCCGTAAACCAGCGTGCACAGCGTACCGAGATCACGTGGCCGGGCGCACTGCAGCTCAAGCAATCGATAGAGCGCGGTGGGCACCAGGAACGAATGTGTGACGCCTTCGCTCTCCACCGTATCGATCCACCCTTCCAGGTCGAGCGCGTTCATGGTGATATTGGTGCCGCCAGCAAACAGTGTGGGATGGAACAGCATCTGCGTCCCATGCGAAAGTGGGGCGACGTGAAGCATGCGGGTCTGGGCATCGAATCCCAGTTCGGGATGGATGAAGGCACTATCGCGGCACCCCATGAGGTTATCGGGCGAGTACATCGTGCACTTGCTCTTGCCGGTGGTGCCGCCGGTGAAGCGCATCAACACGGTGTGGGCGTGCTGATCGAGCGCGACATCGTTGTCCTTGTCACTCGCCGCCGCAATCAGGCTCCAGAAGTCCAGCACCCCTGATGGCAGCTTGTCCACCGGGTCCATTGCCACAACGATGCAGCCAGCCGCCTGCAGCATTGGCAGGTGAGTGGCCAACAGAGGGCTTTCAAGGAACACTACTTTTGGCTGTACAAATTCGACCTGCCGCTGGTGCTCTTCCATTGAATCGCGCAGGTTAGTCATCACCGCTATCCCCTGCTGCTTGAGGAAGACAGGCAGTTGCAGCAGCGTCAGGTTATCGTTCTCGAGGATCACCATGAACCGCTCCCCCGGTCCAACGCCCAGCAGGTCCCGCAGGGTATTGGCGATACGGTTGGTCAGCAGGTGATACTCACGGTAGCTGTAACGCCTGTTGCGCTCGACGTTGACGATTGCCTCGCGGTCGCCGTGGCGCTGGGCGATCAGTCGCATGGTGCGGCAGAAATTTAGCTTCAAAGCCTAGCGCCCCCTGAGCCGCGAGGCCGCGTCGAGCCGGATTGTCTCGCCATTCAGATAGGCGTTCTCGATGATGAAGGCACAGCAATGGGCAAACTCCAGCGGGTTGCCCAGACGCCTGGGGGCTTCCGTCATGGCCTTGAGCGATTCCAGGACTTCGGGGCCAACCTGGGCGGCCATGGGGGTGAGAAACAGCCCGGGCGCAATCGCATTGACACGGATGCCGTGCGCGCCCAGCTCTCGCGCCGCCGGCATGTTGAGCCCGATCACCCCGGCTTTGGTCGATGCATACGCGCACTGCCCGACTTGTCCTTCAAAGGCCGCACCGGAGGAAATATTGATCACCACCCCACGCTCCTCGCCACCTTCCGGCTCGTTCTTCGCCATCTGCTCGGCGCACTGGCCCATTACGTTGAACACCCCAACCAGATTGACCGCGGCCATCTGGGCGAAACGCGCGAGCGGTGTGGCCTTGCCTTCCTTGTCGAGCACCTTGGAAGGGCCGAGGATCGCTGCGCAGTTGATGCAGGCATGGACGGTGCCGAAGCGGGCGACAACCATTGCAACTGCTGCCCGGACGGAGCTGTCGCTGGTGACATCGGTTGCTACGAACATGGCGCGCTCGCCCAGTTCAGCGGCAGCTTTTTCTCCGGCCTCGGCATTGACATCGAGGATGGCGATCTTGGCACCCTTCTGCTCGATCAGGTAGCGCGCAGCTGCATGGCCGAGACCCGAAGCGCCGCCAGTGATGACCACGACCTTGTCTTGAATATTCATTCCGGCTTTCCTTTCTCCCCTGGGGTTCAGAACGCGGCCACACCTGTAAGTGCGCGACCAATGATCAGTTGCTGGATCTGGGTAGTGCCTTCAGGGATCGGGCAGACGATCGCCTCCCGCGCAAGCTTTTCGACCAGATAACTGCGGGTCACGCCGTTTCCACCATGGATTTGCACGGCCTGGCGTGCGACCGTAACTGCCGCTTCGCAGGCAAAATACTTGGCCATCGCTGCTTCCATTTCTGCGCCCACCCCGGCGTCGAACATCTGCGCGGCACGGTGCACCAGCAGGCGTGCGGCATCGACTTTGGTCGCCATCTCGGCCAGCATCGCCGCGACCAGCTGATGCCCTGCAATCACCTTGCCGTGCTGGCGGCGTTCTTTGGCATAGGCCACCGCCTCATCCAGCGCGCGGCGCGCCAGGCCAACCGATTGCATCGCCACGAAAGCCCGTGATTTTTCGAACAGCGCCAGCGTGGCCCGCAGTGCCTGGCCTTCCTCGCCGATAGTATTTGCCACCGGCACACGCACGTCATCGAGGAAGATCTGCGCGGTTGACTGGGTGTTGAGCGCGATCTTGTCGATGCCCTGCACGTCATAGCCGTGCTCGTGCCGGTCGACCAGTATTTGGGTCAGGCCGCCACGCGGATCGTCGGATGTGCGACAGGTGCAGATCAGGAAATCGGAATAGGCACCATTACTGATCCAGGTCTTCTCGCCACTAATCACCCAGTGATCGCCGTCACGCCGCGCGCGGGTCCGCACTTCGAGCACGTTGGAGCCCGCCCCCGTCTCGGAAATACCGATGCTGACAAAGTGCTCACCCGCGATCAGGCCGGGCAGGTAGCGTTCGCGCAGCTGCGGTGGGGCGACCTTTTCGAGCAGGTACGCGCCGAAGGAATTGATCAGCACCGGGATTGAAAGATCGACCGATGCGGCAGCCACTTCCTCGAACAGCATCAGGCTGCCCAGCCAGTCCAGCCCCTGGCCGCCGTGTGCTTCGCTAACAATGCCGCTGACCAGGCCGAAGCTGCTCAATCGCTGCATCAGTACTACCATAACGTCGCGTGGCATGAAGCGGTCGCGGTAGGTTCTGCTGAACAGCGGCTCGACTTCGGCGGCAAGATAGCGGCGCAGCGTATCGGTCGCCAGCGACTGCTCGGGAGAGTGGAATACATGGCCCATTGTCTGCGCTCCCTATTTGCCAGTGAAGCGCGGCGCGCGCTTTTCGGCAAACGCGGCCAACCCCTCGGCCAGGTCGGCCGAGCGAAGGTGAGCGCGC
This sequence comes from Halioglobus sp., assembly GCA_041307045.1. Classification (GTDB taxonomy): domain Bacteria; phylum Pseudomonadota; class Gammaproteobacteria; order Pseudomonadales; family Halieaceae; genus JARRPM01. The sequence goes on along the minus strand of JBFZEF010000238.1, from coordinate 34,784 downwards.
AGCATCACCTGTTCGTGCAGCAGGGCGTCGGCGCGACTCTTGTCGGCACTGGCGCGCGCCACTTCCTTCATCCGCCGCAGCGCCGTCGGGCTTTTCGCTGCGATCTTTTCCGCCAGCGCCAGCGCCCGCTCTGCCAGTTGGCCGTCCGGATGGACTTCGCTGACCAGGCCCAGGGCCTTGAACTCTGCGGCGGAAAGCGTGGTGCCGGTGAAAAGCAGATACAGCGCTGTGTGCAGCGGCACTACCCGCGGCAGTACCGCAGCGCCACCACCACCGGGATAAACCCCGAAATTGGCGTGGGCATCGCCGATCCGGGCGCTTTCGGCTGCAACCAGAACGTCGGCACACATCGCCAGTTCCAGCCCGCCAGCCATGGTCAGGCCATTCAGCGCTGCGATCACCGGCTTGGGAAAGGCCGCCAGCAGCTGCAAGACTTCGCGTGCACAGTCCAGGAAGTCCGGCTCACCGGGAGCGGGGTTGCCTCCCAGCGCCTGCTTGAGATCGGCCCCGGCACAGAATGCCGTGCCGCTGCCGGTAAGAACCAGCACCCGGCAGGCATCGTCAGCGGCCAGCCTGGGCAAATGGGTCGAAAAGGACTCCAGCATGGCCAGATTCAGCGCATTCATCGCCTTCGGGCGGTTCATGGTCAGTTGGGTCACTGAGCCGAACGTCTCAACAATCAGTGGTGCTTCGCTCATGCCACCTTACCTTGCCGGCCACGCCGGATCGCACTCGTTCAGTTGGGGTTGATCATCGGCCACCGCCAGGAAGAGCGACCATTGCGCTGCTCCGCGGGATGTCGGGCCAGCCTAGCGGCTAATGCAATCCGCGCCTGTCATTGCCGTCAATTATTTGGTCAGTTGCGTTAAAATCGCAGTACAGTCAATATCGAGACTGAAATGACAAACGTCCAGCAAAAATCCACTGCCGAGCCATCAGTGATCGCTGGTTATGCCGGAGCAATTGCACGAGCACTGCACCACCGGGGGATCGACAGCGCCAGCGTACTCAGCCGTGCCGGACTTGGCGAAACCCCGCGCAACGACCCGCTCAATCGCCTGAGCGTGAGTCAGGTGTCAAGATTATTCAGGATTTCCGTAGAAGAGACCGGCGATCCCTATTTCGGACTGACAGTGGCGCGGTTCATTCATGCATCAAACATCCATGCGCTGGGCTATGCGTTGATGGCCAGTCGGACGCTGTGGGATTTCTGCCTGCGACTGCAGCGTTATTTCGCCATAGTCTCACAAGCGGCCTTGATGCGGACCGAGCGGACAGGCGCTTGGGTAGCGCTGCGCTTTCGCCTTCAGGCTGATCTTTGCGGCGAAACAGAAGACGCCTTTTTCGCCTTCACCTTGCGGTTCATGCGCCTGCTTTACGGCAAGCCCCTGGCTCCGGTGAGGGTCGACTTTCACCACAACTGTCCCGCGCAAGGCGCTGGGCCCTATGCCCAGGAACTTGGCGTAACGCCACAATTCGGCTGCGCCGAGGGCGCGCTGGTCTTTGCCGCCGCCGCGATGGACGAACCGCTCGCAGGCGCCTGCCCTGACCTGGCCCAGTTCAACGACCGGATCGCCGCCGATTGCCTGGTCCGGCTGAACCGCCACGATGTTGTCGCGCGGGTCCGCGCCGCTATTGTCGAAGGGCTGCCGACCGGCGCATGCAACCGGGCCAATATCGCCCGTGAACTTGGCTTCAGCCAGTCGGCATTACAGCTCAGGCTGGCCGAACGCGGCACCACATTTCACGCACTGGTTGAAGAGACCCGATTCGAGCTGTCCCTCGGCTACCTCTCGCAGCCGGCCCTTTCGATTACTGAAATAGCGTTTCTTCTTGGCTTCGCCGACACCAGCAACTTCTCTCGCGCCTTCAAGCGCTGGCACGGGATTTCACCCAGGGGACACCGCGAGACAGGCGGACTCGGCCGACCGACAAGCCCCTAGCTGCGCCTGAACACAAGCTCCCACACCCCGTGCCCCAGGCGCTCGCCGCGCAGCTCGAACTTGGTCAGGGGGCGGTGCTCCGGGCGCGGCGCGAACTGGCCGGGCCCACAGGTATTCTCGAGCCCGCCGGCGGCGCCGAGGACCTCCAGCATCTGCTGGGCATAGTTCTCCCAGTCGGTGGCCAGGTGGAGGGTGCCGCCGGGCTTCAGTTTCGCGCTTAGCAGGGCGACGAATGGCGGCTGGATCAGGCGGCGCTTGTTGTGCTTCTTCTTGTGCCAGGGATCGGGGAAAAAAATCTGGACGGTGTCGAGGGAGGCGTCGGGGACGCAATCGCGCAGGACTTCCACCGCGTCGTGGCAGTAGATGCGAATATTATCGACGCCTTGCTCCGCCATGCTGTGCAGCAGCTTGCCGACACCCGGGCGATGCACTTCGATGCCGATGAAATTGGCCAGTGGCGCGGCGGCAGCCATGGCAACCAGGGACTGGCCCATACCAAAGCCAATCTCCAGCACCCGGGGGCCCGGCCGGCCGAAGACTCTCTCAAAATCCAGGGTGCCGGCGGCGGGCTCAAGACCCCAGCGCTCCCAGTTCTGCTCGAAGGCGCGCTGCTGGCCCGCCGTCATGCGACCGGTGCGCAGGACATAGCTGCGAATCGGCCGCCCGGAGTCGGACTGGGTCATGCGCGAAGTCGGGAATTCAGGCCAGCATTTTCCAGCTGGCAGCGGCGAGGCAACCCCAGCCGGCGATAAAGGCAAGCCCGCCCAGCGGGGTGATGGCACCCAGCCAGCGCAGGCCACTCATACTCAGCAGGTAAAGGCTGCCGGAAAACACCACGATCCCCACCAGGAACAGGTAGCCGCTGCTGCGCAGGAGGGCGGTCTGTGGCTGGCTGAGGGCGATCACGCCGACCGCCAACAGGGCCAGGCTGTGGTAAAAATGATACTGCACCGCCGTCTGGAATACGCCCAGCGCATGCTCATCGAGGCGACTCCTCAGCGCATGGGCACCAAATGCGCCAAAGGTCACGGCGAGCATGCCGCTGAGTGAAGCCAGGGTGATAAACAGTTTAGCCATGGGTGGAATCCTGTACGGCCATGGAAGTGGTCCGGGTCTGCGCTGACAGGGGCGGGGCCGTGCCCCGCCGGGGTGTAAGCGTCAGGCCGCCATCGCCGCCCGCAGCTTCTTCATCGCTGTTTGCTCCAGCTGTCTGATGCGCTCGGCGGATACATTGTACCTGGCAGCAAGATCGTGCAGGGTGGCTTTTTCGTCGGCCAGCCAGCGCTGGGACAGGATATCGCGGCTGCGCTCATCGAGCCCCGCCAGGGCGTCGTGCAAACGCTCTTCGCTGCTCTGCTGCCAGTCGTTTGACTCCACCGCGAGGGCGGGATCGGCGCTGTGATCCTCAAGGTAATACTGGGGAGCCTGCCAGGCGTCATCATCGTCAGCGTCCGGCGGCGCGTCATAGGCCAGGTCGCGGCTGCTGAGGCGGCCTTCCATACGGTGTACTTCCCGCACGTCCACACCCAGTTCATCCGCCACCGCCCTGGCCTCGTCAGCGCTCAGCCAGGCCAGGTCTTTCTTCGCGCTGCGCAGATTGAAAAACAACTTGCGCTGAGCCTTGGTGGTGGCGACCTTCACAATGCGCCAGTTGCGTAGAATGTACTCGTGCATTTCCGCCTTGATCCAGTGGACGGCGAATGACACCAGCCGCACGCCTTTTTCCGGGTTGAAGCGCTTCACCGCCTTCATCAGGCCCACGTTGCCTTCCTGGATCAGGTCGGCTTCGGCCAGGCCATAGCCGGAGTAGCTGCGGGCGATATGCACCACAAAGCGCAGGTGGGACATGACCAGCTCCCGCGCCGCCGCCAGATTGTCATTGAAGTACAAATCCTCCGCCAATTCGCGCTCACGCTCGGCGCTCAGTATGGGAATACTGCTGACGGCCTGGACATACGCCGGGAGATTGGCTCCCGGTACCATCTGGTCGATTGGCTGCAGGCTCCCGCTCATACGCTTCCCTCCATAATTCTGCCGGAATTTTAGCACTCTTTGCATTAGAGTGCTAATCGCCGAAAAGTTCCGCTCGACTGCCAAAAAAAGAAATTTAGTGCTTTAAATACAATGGGTTGGAAATACATCGGGGATCGAGTGCAACAGCCCGAACGGGGCGCAGGCAGGAGTCCGGGCAGCGCTCTCAGCGCGGCTGGATTTCCACCAGGTGCCGGCCAACCGCCAGCCAGGCACCGGCCAGGCCCAGCAGTCCGCCGAGGATGAAGAGGTTCAGGCCGCCCATGATACCCAGCCCGCGCAGCCGGAAATCACTCTGGTACAGGAGGGCGAGCTCACTGACCGGCTGGCGCAGAAACCACAGGGACGCCGCCACCAGGAGGGCAGCGAAAAAACCCCCGCCTACGCCGTACCAGAGACCAGTATAAAGGAAGGGTCGCCGCACGAAGGCATTGCTGCCTCCCACCAGCTTGATGATGACGATCTCCTCCCGGCGACTCTCGATCGCCAGCCGGATCGTGTTGCCGAGGATCAGCAGCACGCCTACCACCAGCAGGCCACCCACCGCCAATACCAGCCGGCGGCTCAGATCCATCAGGCTGTCCAGTCGCTGCAGCCACTCCATGTCCAGCACCGCCTGGGCCACATCCGGATAGGCCTGCAATTCGTCCCGTAGCGACGCCGCGCTCGCCTGGTCGGTGCTGCCCGCCGGCGACACCAGGATCAGGTGCGGCAGAGGATTATCCTCGAGACTTGCCAGTACATCGGCAAATCCCGACAGGGTGCGGAATTCCTCCAGCGCCTCCTGCCTGGACACGAACCGCGTCTGGGCCACGTCCCTCCGCCCGGCCAGTTCCTGCTCCAACTGGCGCGCCCGCTCGTCGCTGATGCCGTCCTGCAGGAACAGCGATATCTGCGCCGGGCTGTCCCAATTGGCACTCAACTGGCTGACATTATCCAGGGCCACGTTAAGGCCGGTCGGCAGGGCCAGGGCGATGCCGATCACCAGCCAGGTCATGGCGCTGGAAACAGGGTTGTCCAGTACCCGCTGCATACTGTCGGCGGCCGACAGGCGGTGGTGTTGCAGCCAGGCCTTGTAGCGATCGCGCAGGCCGGCACGGCTCACTCTGGCGCCTTCCCGCCGGCCCGCGGGCGCGGCGCGCCAGCCTGTGATGCGGCGCCAGATCAAGCTTTGCTCCCGGCGACCAGGCGCCCTTCGCGCAGGGTGATGATCCGGTGGCGCAGCCGGGAGATCAGGGCCAGGTCGTGGCTGGCTATCAGCACGGTTACCCCGACCTGGTTGAACTCCTCGAACAGCTGCATGATTTCCGCGGAGAGGGCAGGATCGAGATTGCCGGTGGGCTCGTCCGCCAGGAGGATTTTCGGCTTGCCCACCACCGCCCGGGCAATCCCCACCCGCTGCTGTTCGCCGCCGGACAGGGTGATCGGCATGGCGCGCTCGCGATCGAGCAGCCCCACTTTGTCCAGCGCGGCCCTCACCCGCCTGCCCAGTTCTCGGTGGTCATAACCCGCGATAATCAGTGGCAGCGCCACGTTGTCGTACACCGTTCGATCCATCAGCAGCCGGTGGTTCTGGAACACCACACCGATATTGCGGCGGTGGCGGGGAATACCCCGGGGGCCGATGGCCGCGAGGTTCTGGCCGTCGATGATCACCTGGCCCCGGCTCGGCCGCTCCATCAGCATGATCATGCGCAGCAGGGTGGTTTTACCGGCACCCGAGTGGCCGGTGATAAACACCAGTTCATCACTTCCGATGTTCACACTCACTTCGTGCAGGGCCTCGTGGCCCTGCTCATAGCGCTTGCTCACCCGGTCAAAACTGATCATGCAGCGGTGTCGTCCCCGGCAAACAGGGCGTCGATAAATTCCGCAGCCCGGAAGGGGCGCAGGTCCTCCACCGCCTCCCCGACGCCGATAAAGCGGATGGGGAGGCCGAGTTTTTTCGCTATCGCGAAAATCACGCCGCCCTTGGCGGTGCCGTCCAGCTTGGTGAGGCTTATGCCCGAGACGCCGACCCACTGCCGGAACTGGTCCGCCTGGGCGAGGGCGTTCTGGCCGGTACCCGCGTCGAGCACCAGCATGACCTCATGGGGCGCTTCAGGGTCCAGCTTGCCCAACACCCGCACCACCTTTTTCAACTCCTCCATCAGATTGTCCTTGTTGTGCAGCCGACCCGCGGTATCCGCGATAAGGACATCGACATTGCGGGCCCTCGCAGCCTGCAGCGCATCGAACAGTACCGACGCGCTGTCCGCCCCGGTATGCTGGGCAATCACCGGCACCTTGTTGCGTTCGCCCCACACCTGCAGCTGTTCCACCGCGGCCGCGCGGAAGGTATCGCCAGCCGCAAGCATCACCGAGCGACCCTCGGCCAGATAGCGTCGCGCCAGCTTGCCGATGGTGGTGGTCTTGCCCACCCCGTTCACCCCCACCATCAGTATGACGAAGGGTTTCTTGCCCGCCACGTCCAGGGCCTGCTCGCAGGGCTGAAGCACGCCACGCAGTTCCTCCCGCAAGGCGGCCTGCAAACCCTCGGCATGGGTAAGTTCCCGGCGCGATACCCGCTGGGTGAGACGGCTGATGATATCCCGGGTGGCATCCACGCCAACGTCGGCCAGCAGCAGGCGCGACTCTAGCTGCTCGAGCAGTTCCTCATCAATTTCCTTGCGGCCGAGAAACAGGGTTCCCATCCCCTGCAGGAGGTTCTCACTGGTGCGTCCCAAACCGCGCCGCAGGCGGGAGAAGAATCCCTGCCTGGCGTCATCCCTGCCGGCGTCAGGCGCGTGGGCAGAAACCGCCGCGGTGGTATCGTCCACCGGGGTCAGGTTATCGGGGACTGGCCCGGGGGTCGCTGCCGCGATTTGCGGGGTTGATTCGGGAGGAACAGACTGTGCGTCCGCCTCCTTCTTGCGTTTGAAAAATTTCATAAGTGCGTGCTTATTGTCGTGCTAGAGTGCGCGCAGGCGAGCGCCCGCCAAGGGCGGCTATCCTAACATCCTTGTACAAAGCGACGAAATGGCCCGATCCGGCAAATCCCCGGTAAAGCAAAGTCACCTGCGCATTATTGGCGGGCTATGGCGCGGGCGCAAACTCACGTTCACTCCCGCAGACGGATTACGGCCAACCCCGGACCGGGTGCGCGAAACCCTGTTCAACTGGCTGGCGCCCTCGATTCGCGGCGCGCGCTGCCTGGATCTGTTCGCAGGCAGCGGTGCGCTGGGCCTTGAAGCCCTGTCCCGCGGGGCTGGGTACTGTGATTTCGTGGATACCTCGGCGGCGGCGATACGCCAGATCGGACTGCATTTGCAAACCCTGCACGCCGGCGACCGGGCGCGCTGCCACCAGGGGCCGGCCCTGACCTTCCTGCAGGAAGACCGCGCTTGTCACGATATCGTCTTTATCGACCCGCCTTTTGGCAAGAATCTCGTCGACCCGATCTGTGAGCGACTGACCATCTCCGGTCGGGTGAGCATAGGGGGCTTCATTTATATCGAGATGGCCGCGCAGGAACGGGCGCCGAATGTGCCGTCGAATTGGCGCCTGCACAGGGAGAAGGCGGCGGGCGAGGTCGCTTACCGCCTGTTCGAAATGGAAGGGTAGTTAGCAGGCTGGAATATCGAGCGCGTTGCGACCGGGCGCTTGCGTTGTCGCACCGGGGTAAATTGTTTACCATCCGCTGCTCAAGCCGCCAACACAGGCTGTTCCAATGCGAACCCACACCGTGATCTACCCGGGCACCTTCGACCCGATTACCAATGGTCACGTGGACCTTACGGAGCGCGCCGCCCGGCTGTTTGACCGGGTCGTGGTGGCCATCGCCCACAACGAAAAGAAAACCCCGCTGTTCCCGCTGGAGCAGCGGGTTGAATTATGCCGGGCATCATTGTCGCACCTGGACAATGTTGAGGTGACAGGCTTCAGCATTCTGCTGATCGACTTCGCCAGGAGCCAGGGCGCCAGCTGCGTCCTGCGCGGCCTGCGGGCGGTGGCAGATTTTGAATACGAATTCCAGCTTGCCAATATGAACCGCGCGATGTACCCGGCCTTCGAAAGCATATTCCTTACACCTTCGGAGCACCTGTCCTACATCTCGAGTTCCCTGGTGCGGGAGATTGCCGCGCTCAACGGGGATATAAGCCCCTTTGTACCGGAGCCGGTGAACCGGGCCATTCGGGAACGCTACCCCAAGGGGTGAACCGGCCTGTTGCAGGCCGGCCCGTCAGTGAACCTACTCGTCGGTGAGCGCGGTCTCTTCCTGCCGCTTCTGGCGCTGCTCGATATCCTTGTAGGTATATCCGGATTGCCGGCAACCCAGGCAGCGCACAAAGGTTTGCTCGGCGGGGCCCAGTACCAGCGTTTCCGCGGTTTCGTTGGCATTGCCTGCCGCCAGGGTGAACGGCAGGCTGACAATCCACAGGGCTGTGCCGCCCGCGGTCAGCACCAGGCCCAGCGGCCTGGCGACGAAGAAATCCCCGACCATGGCGAACCAGTGCGGGTTTTCGTCGACGGCCCCACCTTGTATCCCGATAGGCCGGTCCGCCGCCCACCGATCCTCCGCCCAGAGCGACTGGGGCAGCAGAAGGCAGCAAGCAAGAAAGGCGGCGCTGACGCGGCCGGCGCGTGTGTTTATTTTCATATCAACTCCCGGGTTGTCATCCCGTTATCCCCTACTTGCCCTGAGTGTAGCCTGATCAACGCTGGCAGGTCACGCAGAAAACTGTAGTTCGCTGACCCAGCCGAATCTCCCTCAGGCGGCTGCCGCAAGCCTTGCAGTCCTCCCCGCCGCGCCCGTAGACATAGAGCCGCTGGGCAAAGTATCCCGGCTTTCCATCACCCCCGACAAAGTCACGCAAGGTAGTTCCGCCCTGCTCTACAGCCGAAGTTAGCACTTGCTTAATGTTATTTCCCAGGACCTGGTAGCGGGCCTGCGAAACGCGGCCTGCGGCGCGGCGGGGGTGGATGCCGGAGAGGAACAGCACTTCGTTCGCGTAAATATTACCAACCCCCACCACGACCTTTGCGTCCATGATGAAGCTTTTGACCGCGCTGGTACGCCCGCGCGACCGGCGAAACAAATGATCGCCATCAAACTCGCCCGCCAGCGGCTCCGGCCCGAGTTGGCTCAACAGCGGGTGCAGTTCCCCGGGCTCCAGCCAGAGAAAACAACCAAAGCGCCGGGGGTCGTGGTAGCGCAGGCAGGCACCGGACTGCAAGCGGATATCGATATGATCGTGCTTGCCGGGCAGCTGCCCTGCATCTACCACGCGCAGGGAGCCCGACATACCCAGGTGTACCAGCAGCGATCCAGCCGCAGTCCTGAACAGCAGGTATTTTCCCCGCCGATCGATGGCCTCTATCCGCTGGCCGACCAGCTGTTGGCCCAGCCGCGGCGGCACGGGCCAGCGCAACCGGGGCTCCCGCACAACCAACGCCTCCACCACCTCGCCCCGGCACCAGGGGGTAACCCCCCGGCGGGTGGTCTCGACCTCGGGTAACTCCGGCATACAATCCTCGCCCGCGACATGCTCCCTGCAAAGCCCGCATGGATAATCGTCGCTACCGGCGCACCCGATAAAGCGGGGCGGGCCCTCCTTCCTTCCGCGACATACCGTACATCCTGTACACAAAAAACCCCGGCAAGCCGGGGTTTATGGTCATCCTGCAGGCCTGGGAGCGCCTACTTGATTTTGCCTTCTTTGTACATGACGTGCTTGCGCGCCACCGGATCATACTTTTTCATTTCCAGCTTGTCGGGCGTGGTTCGCTTGTTCTTGTCAGTCGTATAGAAGTGGCCAGTGCCCGCTGACGAGTTCATCCTGATCTTGTCTCTCATCTTGCTTCTCCCTTAAACCTTTTCGCCGCGGGCGCGGATTTCACCGAGCACCTGGTCGATCCCGTTCTTGTCGATAATGCGCATGCCCTTGCTCGATACTCGCAGGCTTACGAAACGCTTCTCGGACTCAACCCAGAACCGGTGGTGATGCAGGTTGGGCAAAAAACGACGACGCGTACGATTTTTTGCGTGTGATACATTGTTTCCGGTAATCGGGCGTTTGCCCGTCACCTGACATACTCTTGCCATGGTCTTTCCGCTCCCAGAAATACGCGGGATTTAACTGATAATTGAGGCCAGGATGGGCGTCATAAAGAACCCCCGCCGCGCAGAGCGCGACTTTATAACAGAACACCCTGGCCAGTTCAAGCGAAAGATAGACGCCGCCACGGGCTACAACAAACCCTCCCGGGCAAAGGAAAACTCCTGGCCGCGGCCTATTATCACATGGTCCAGCACCCTGATATCGAGCAGGCCCAGCGCCGCGCACAGCCGTTCGGTAATACGCCGGTCCGCAGAGCTGGGCTCAGCTATCCCGGAAGGGTGGTTGTGGCCGAATATGACTGCGGCGGCGCGGTACTGCAGCGCCCGGGTGGCCACCTCGCGCGGGTAAACCGCAGCGCCGTCGAGTGTGCCGAAAAAGAGGTCCTCACAGCACAACACCTGGTGCTGGCTGTCCAGGAATATGCAGCAGAAGACCTCCCTGTTATGCGTCCCCAGGTGGTACTGCAGGAAACGCAGGGTGTCTCCGGGATTAGACAGCACATCGCCGGCCTGCACCTGCTGCAGGGCCTGGCGCCGCGCCAACTCCAGGGCAGCTCGCAACTGGGCGTACTTGGCACTGCCGACACCCGGCCAGGCCAGCAAGCGGGGCCCATCGACCCGTACCAGCCCCGCCAGGCCGCCAAACTGGTCCAGTAGATCACGGGCCAGCTGCAGGGCGCTGCAATTGCGATAACCGGTGCGCAACATCACGGCCAGCAGCTCCGCGTCAGACAATGCCTGCTCCCCCCGCCCCAGCAACTTGTCCCGCGGCCCCTCCCCGGCCTGCCATTGGGCAATACTCATTGCACTCCTCCATGAGCCCGCGCCGGGGCCGTGTGTCAAATCCAGTGGTTGGGTGGTATCTTTCCCCTCCCTCAGGCTATTTTCCCGATTCGGGCGCGTGAATGGCACATCTTTTCAATCGCAATGTTCTGGTGGGCGTCAGCGGTGGAATAGCGGCCTACAAGTCAGCGGAACTGGTGCGGCAACTGCGGCAACTGGGCGCCACGGTGCGCGTCATCATGACCCGTGGTGCGCGCGAGTTCATCACTGAGCTGACCCTGCAGGCCCTGTCCGGCAACCAGGTCCATACCGAACTGCTGGACACCGAGGCGGAGCTGGGCATGAGTCATATCGAGCTGGCCCGCTGGGCGGATGTGCTGGTGGTTGCCCCCGCCACCGCCGACCTCCTGGCCAGGCTTGCGGTGGGCCGGGCGGATGACCTGCTGACCACCGTGGCCCTGGCCACCGCCGCGCCGCTGCTGCTGGCGCCAGCCATGAACCAGCAGATGTGGCGGGACCAGGCCACCGCCGCCAATGTCGCCACCCTTGCGGCCCGCGGCCATACCCTGGTGGGTCCGGCCAGCGGTGAGCAGGCTTGTGGCGATATCGGGCCCGGGCGCATGGAGGAGCCCGCGGCAATTGCTGCCGCCGTTGCGCAGTTGTTTGAAAGCGGCCTGCTCGCGGGCCAGCGAGTGGTCATTACCGCCGGGCCGACCCGCGAGGCACTGGACCCGGTGCGCTTCATCTCCAATCACAGTTCAGGAAAAATGGGCTATGCCCTGGCCCAGGCCGCGATAGACGCGGGGGCGCAAACCACCCTGGTCAGTGGACCGGTACATCTCCCGGCACCGGACCATGCCCGGGTGCTGAAGGTTGAGAGCGCCGCTGACATGCTGGAGCAGTGCCTTCTGCTGCTGACCGATTGCGATATCTTTATCGCCTGTGCAGCGGTGGCGGATTACCGCCCCGCCACCGTGGAACAGCAGAAAATCAAGAAAGGGGCCGAGCAGATCAGCCTGATGCTGGTGCGCAACCCCGATATCGTGGCAACCGTCGCCGCCAGTGAAAAGCGGCCGTTTGTCGTGGGTTTCGCGGCGGAGACCCAGGAGCTGCTGACACACGCACGGGAGAAAATGTCTCGCAAGGGGCTGGACATGATCATCGCCAACGACGTGTCGGACCGGTCCATCGGCTTCAACAGCGACAGTAACCAGGCCACCGTGTTATGGGCCGACGGCGAGCAGCCGCTGCCGCTGGGCAGCAAGGCCGCCATGGCCAGACAGCTTATCGCCTTGATCGCACGGCAGCTGAAATCTCGCAAAAGCTAGCGTTAAGTCGAAATTAAGTCCCACGGCGCATTTAAGTACTCGCCGCCGCATAATATCATTGCCGCATTAATGCCTGATCGAAGAGCAGAATGTTCAAATTAAAGCTAAAGAAAGGTAAAGCCGCACCGGACCCGGGCAAGCCCTCTGCGCGCGCGAGCAATCCGCAGGGCATTACCGCCAGGGGCAACGCTCTCTACCAGATAGCTGGCGTGGCGCTGCTGGTATTGCTGGGGCTGATGCTGCTGGGTTTCGCCTACCTTGCGATGCTGCGGGAGCCAAACCTGCAGCGGACGCAGATCGACCGGGTGGCGAGTTCATATGCTGTCCAGCAGGCCACCAGTGTGCAACGCCTGATCTCTAACCTGAGGACCCGCATGGAGGGAGCAGCCCGATCGCCCCTCGCCGTGTCGGCCATCGCCAGTCAATCCGACGCAGACATCGGCCTGGTAGAGCAGGCGATGCTGGATTATTTCCCCGAGGTGATCAGCCTGCGGATAATCCCCATGGGCGAAATGGGCACGGCCGATTTCGAGGGTGGTAGCCAGGGCCTGCGCAACCATATAGAGGTGGACCTGGTGCGCCGCGCGGGCAAAGGGGATCCGACCCTGCCCGAAGCCTACCAGTTCGAAGGTCGCTGGTTGACTTCGCTGGCTGCGCTAGTGACCCACCCGCGGGACAGCGCCAGCCAGGCAGTAATAATAGCTACCCTGGACAACCAGCTGCTGGTTGATCAGCTCAAGCCCGTGGACCCGAAAGTTGGCAAGTTTTCCCTGGAGCAGGTCTTCACCAACTCCGCAGGTGTCCAGCGCAAGGACACTATCGCCCAGTCCGGCAGCGGAGACGGCGAAGACTACACCCGGACCGTCAGTATTCCCGACAGCAACTGGCAACTGGCCTTCACCCCCGCCCAGGCCCTGCTCACAGAATTGACCGTCAGCCGGGCACCGCTGTTCTGGGTTCTGGCACTGTGTGTTCTGGCCGCGATCGGTGCGGCGGTTTTCATTGCGCTGCAGTTCACCCGGACGCTGGACTCCCAGCTCAACAAGGTTATTTCCGCGGCCGACGTCAAATCGCCCCTCGAGCTGAATATTCCCGGCCTGGTGTCCATTGCCAAGCAATTGCGGCGGGCCACGCTGCGTTCCCTGCGCCAGAGCGGCGCAGGGTCGCTGACCGACATACCGCAACCCAAGGTGGAGATCCTGCACCGCGACAGCAGCGAACTGACCAACCCCATGTTCCAATCCGGCAGTATTCTCGATGATGACAATGCGGATGGCACGGATCTGGACCTGAACCTGACCCGAGGCGATCAGGCTCCGGGCCGCCCGGCAGTCAGAATCGGCGGCTTTCCGCACCACATCTTCCGGGCCTACGACATTCGCGGCAATGCCAAATCGGAACTCACCGACGAGATGGTCGCCCGCATCGGCAAGGCCGTGGGCTCTATCGCCGGGGAAATAGATGAGCAGACCCTCATTGTCGCCTGCGACGGCAGGAAGTCCAGCCCGCGCATCAAGTCGACCCTGGTCAAGGCGTTGATGGAAAGCGGCCGGGACGTCATCGATATAGGCCAGGTACCGACACCCCTGTTGTACTTCGCCACCCGTCATCTCAATTGCCGGTCGGGCATCATGATTACCGGCAGCCATAACCCGGGCGACGACAATGGCATGAAGATTGTGCTGAACCAGAAAACCATTGCGGCCGGTGGCATTCAGCAGATCCAGGAGCGGGTGATCGAGAACAGGTTCAGTACCGGCAGCGGGCGCATGATTCGCGAGAATGTCGTCGCAGACTATACCGACGAGTTGATGAGTGACATCGCCATTGGCGTGCCCCTGAAGATTGTGATTGACGCCGGTAATGGCGTAACCGGCGCTATCGCCCCGCAGCTGTTTGAGCACCTGGGCTGCGAGGTGGTGCCACTGTACTGCGAGGTGGACGGCAATTTTCCCCATCACCCACCGGACACCAGCGACGAGGACAACCTGGCGGACCTGGTCGCGGCCGTGCAGCGCGAGGAGGCCGACTTCGGGGTGGCATTCGACGGCGACGGGGATCGGCTTGCAGTGGTGACTTCCAGCGGTCGAATCGTCCGCTCTGATGTGCTGCTGATGATCTTTGCCAAGGATGTGGTATCACGCAACCCCGGGGCGGACGTGGTGTTCGACGTCAAATGCAGTCGCAACCTGACCCAGTTGATAACCCGCTATGGTGGCCGCCCGGTACTGTGGAAGACAGGCCACGCCTTCATGAAGGAAAAAATGGCGGAAACCGGCGCGCTGCTTGGCGGTGAGTTCTCCGGGCATATGTTCTTCGGTGAGCGCTGGTACGGCTTCGATGACGGCATGTACGCGGCGGCGCGGCTGGCAGAGATCCTCAGCACCCATGGCGACAGCCTCGATGCGGCCATTGCCGAGTTTCCCGCTACCGTGAATACACCTGAAATTCTCATCCCGGTTGCGGAGAACTATAAGTTCGCACTGATGGACAAGATTGTCCGCAACTGCGACTTCTCCGGCGGGAAAATCAATACCATGGACGGCATCAGGGTAGACTTCATCGACGGCTGGGGCCTGGTGCGCGCCTCCAATACCAGTCCGGCACTGACAGCCCGCTTTGAAGCAGATAGCCGTGAGTCGCTGGATACCATCATGGCGGAATTCCGCGCCCAGATCTCCCTGGTCGAACCTGACCTGGAACTCAATTTTTAACAGCCGACCCGGCTTTTGCTCGCGCCGGGACAACTACAGGTCAAGCCTATGTCACTCAATCGCGATGCCGCGCTCAATATTGCCAAGGTATTAACCGAGGCGCTGCCTTACATCCAACGCTTCACCGGCAAGACTATCGTGGTCAAGTTTGGTGGCAACGCCATGGTCGATCCCGCGCTTCACGAGAGCTTCGCCCGGGACGTGGTGCTGATGAAGCTGGTGGGAATGAACCCGGTAGTGGTTCACGGCGGGGGCCCCCAGATCGGTGCCCTGCTGGCGAAACTCAACATCCACACCGAATTCGTCAATGGCATGCGCGTAACCGACGCCCAAACGATGGACGTGGTCGAGATGGTGCTGGGCGGCAGTGTCAACAAGGAGATCGTGTCGTCCATCAGTCGCAATGGCGGCAAGGCCATCGGTGTGACCGGCAAGGACGGCCAACTGATCAGGGCGCGCAAACTGACCGTCAGCCGGCACAGCCCCGAGCTGAACGCCTCCGAGATCATTGATATCGGCCACGTCGGGGAGGTGGAGCAGATCGATACGGAAGTGCTTAATGTGATCCTGAGCAGCAACTTCATTCCGGTCATCGCCCCGATCGGGGCCGATGCCGATGGCTGCACTTATAATATCAACGCCGACCTGGTTGCGGGCAAACTCGCCGAGGTGCTGCGGGCGGAAAAGCTGATGTTGTTGACCAATGTGGCGGGCCTGCTGGACAAGCAGGGGGGCGTGCTCACCGGACTGACGACCGCCGAGGTGGATGCACTGATCGCCGACGGGACCATCAGCGGGGGTATGTTGCCGAAGATTGGCTGCGCCCTTGACGCTGTAAAATCAGGCGTGGCAAGCGCCCATATCATCGACGGCAGGGTGCCTCACGCGGTGCTGTTGGAGACCTTTACCAACGAGGGCATCGGAACATTGATCACCAACAGGCGGCGTTAATTCGCCCCGAAGACAAAAATCTCAGCTCATGGCACACAGACTTATTGCAGGCATGGCGGGTAATCGCTAGCATTGCCCGATACGCGACACACTGTGGACTGCCATGCCCCCCAGAAAAACCCAACGGCGTCAGCAAATCCTGGAAGCCCTTGCCCAGATGCTGGAAGCCAACCCGGGCAACCGCATCACCACCGCAGGCCTGGCCCGCCAGGTCGGGGTTTCAGAAGCTGCCCTGTACCGGCATTTTCCCAGCAAGTCAAAAATGTTCGAAGGTCTCATAGAGTTCATAGAAGAGACCCTGTTCAGCCGCATCAAGATTATCCTCAACGAAGAGCGCACCGCGCAGGTGCGTTGCGAAAAAATGTTGGCGCTGCTGCTGACCTTCGCCGACCGCAACCCGGGGATTACCCGGATATTGACCGGCGATGCGCTAGCGGGTGAGACCGAGCGCCTGCGCCTGCGAGTGGCGCAGCTGTTCGATCGTTTCGAAACCCAGTTGAAGCAGGTGCTGCGGGAAGCCGAAATGCGCGAGGGATTGCGGCCCGCTATTCCCCTGGCGGCCGCTGCAAACCTGTTGATGGCGACCGCCGAGGGTCGCATTTCCCAGTATGTGCGCAGTGGCTTCCAGCGCTCACCAACCGCGGACTGGCCCCAGCAGTGGGGGCTGATAATGCAGGGCTTCTTCCGGGAGGCCGTCAGCCAGCCCGTTTCCGGACAGGCCAGCTCACTTGCTAGTTGAGAGCGGCGCGCTTGGCCTCAGCGGCAGCTTCCCTGGCGCGCTCCTCCTGCTCTGCCTGCTGCCGGGCGCGCAGGGTCTGGCGCAGTTCCACGACCTCGAGCAGCATTTCAAAGCGCTCGATATCCTGCTGGAAAGCGGCGGAAACTTCCTCTATCTCCTTTGCCCGGTCGTCAATTGCGCGGTCCGTGGTCTCAATTTCTTTCTGGATGTTCTCGATAGCACCAAGGCGGGCCACGTCAACCTGCTGCCCGCTCCGCTCCATATCCGCCGCCTGGGCCTGGTAATTTTCCGCCTGCTGCTTCAGCGACCGCTTGTTACCCTTGAGGATACTCAGGCGGATACGCAAATCGCGCAGGGCCCGCTCCCGGGCTGCTTCGATGTCCGCCACGGTGCTGTAACGCAATAACAGGGACTCATCCCACTCCCGCAGGCGCTGCTCCTCAGCAGTGGCCGCCGCTTCCAGCTCCTGCTGGGCATTGCGAACCTTTTTCTCTTCTTCGGTGAGCTCGCGGGGCACCACCTGGATGACCATGCCGTCGGCGTTGAGGACTTCGTAACCCTTGCCGACATAATCGGAGGGCACCTGGTAGTCCACCACGGTAACGCCATCGGTATTGGTATAGCGGTAGAGGTTTCCGGCCTGGGCCAACAACGCCGTTGGCGCCAGCAACAGGGTCGCGGCGAAAACAGCGCATGTGAAGTGAGTTCTGGTCGGCATGTGCCTAATATAGGGTGTGGTTCTGCTGCCCACAAGTCAAACTCCGTACTTGCGCCTGTATTGCTTCATCGCTTCGAGGGACGGCTGCATGTCCGCACCGCCCGCCTCAAGGTAGCTGATGATGTGATCCATATCGATGATACTGAGCACAGGGGCCCCATGAGCCTGCTCGAGTTCCTGGATCGCCGACAGGGCGCCCGCCCCGCGCTCCTGGCGGTTGAGGCCCACCACGACTCCCGCCAGCTCGGCGCCCGCCGAGGTGATCATGGCGATCACCTCGCGAACCGCCGTCCCCGCGGTGATGACATCATCGATAACAAGCACCCGGCCCTGCAAGGGTGCGCCTACCAGCACACCGCCCTCACCGTGGCTCTTGGCCTCCTTGCGGTTATAAGCGATCGGGATATCCATGCCGTGTTGATCGGCCAGCGCTACCGCAGTGGTCGTGGCCAGCGGAATTCCCTTGTACGCAGGGCCCAGCAGCACATCAAATTGCAGGCCCGATTCGACAATTCTGCTGGCATAGCAACGCCCCAGCTCTGCCAGCGCCGCCCCGGTACAGAATGCCCCCGCGTTGAAAAAGTAGGGACTGACCCTGCCCGATTTGAGGGTGAATTCACCGAACTTGAGCACCTCGTGGCGGCGCGCCAGCTCGATGAAGTCAGTCTGGTAGGGTTGCATATCGATGCCGTGTCCTTGTATCAGGCTTTGTATTGTGCAAAATCACCATATAAAATGCCTGCACACCTGGAAATGTCCGCGCCATAACCAGCCCTGCCCGGGACAACCCCCTCGGCAGCAGCCACCACAAGCAATAGCGGCATTGCCTGGCATATTTCATGCTGGATTTGTGCACGGACCCCGGGCCCGGCAGGCTTGTCATCCTGTCGGCCCGGGGTGTGCCATCATACACGCTCTCATCGCCAGGAGTCACGAATGAGAATCATCAGTTTCAGTGCTGACGGCATCATAAATGCCGCGAAAAAGGGATTTTACGACTGGCTGAGTGAGCAGGATGCCGACTTTGTTTGTATCCAGGACCTGCGCTGTTCGGAGTACGACCTGCAGGACAAGAAATACTTTCCCGTTGACTACAATGCCTACTTCCTCGACGACATCGATGGCAAGGCCAATGGCGTTGCCATTTACTGCAGGAAGCTGCCCAAGGCTATCATGACGGGGCTGGGGTTTGCGGATTTCGACATGGAGGGACGCTATATCCAGGCCGATTATGAAAACCTGAGTGTCGGTTGCCTGCTGGCGCCGTTCGCCGAGCCCGGCAACGCCGACCAGCTGGCGCATAAACTGGCCTTCTACGAGCAACTGGGTGGTCATCTGCAGAAGGTGCGCAACAAGCGCCGGGAGTTCATTATCTGCGGCAACTGGCAGCTTGCGCACACCGCCGCCGATGTACAGAACACCGAGCAAAACAGCAACTCTCCCGGCTTCCTGACCGAGGAGCGCCAGTGGATCAATGAACTCTTCGCGTCAGGCTATATCGACGCTTTCCGGGAAATCAATTCGGACCAGGACGAATTCCGCTGGTGGCCCGATGGTGGGCGCGCGAGTAACGGCTGGCGTTCGGATTTTCACGTCATTTCAAAGGGTCTGCAGTACACGGTGGACTATGGCGCCATTTACAAGATAAAGGAATTCTCCACCCACGCGCCTATCATCATGGACTACGATATCGAGATCTAGGCGCCTTTCGCCGTGCACTCAACCCGCCAGCGCGGCCTTCTGCATGGCGATCAACTCGCTGATGCCCTGCGCCGCCAGGTCCAGCATGAGGTTGAGCTGGTCCCGCGCGAACGGCGCACCTTCGGCGGTGCCCTGCACCTCGATAAAACCGCCTGACTCCCCCATTACGACATTCATATCCGTATCCGCGGCCGAATCCTCGGGGTAATCCAGGTCCAGCACGGGCAGGCCCTGGTACACACCGACGGACACCGACGCGACCATCTGCAGCAGCGGGTCCTGGATGATCAGCTTTTGGCGCTGGAGGTGGTTGATGGCGTCCACCAGCGCGACACAAGCCCCGGTGATGGCCGCGGTGCGCGTCCCGCCATCGGCCTGGATGACGTCGCAGTCCACATTAATGGTGTACTCCCCCAGCTTGGACAGGTCGACCGCCGAACGCAGCGAACGCCCGATCAGCCGCTGGATTTCGACCGTGCGCCCTCCCTGTTTGCCCTGGCTCGCCTCCCGCGCCATGCGGGTGCCGGTGGAGCGCGGCAACATGCCATACTCCGCGGTCACCCAGCCGCGCCCCTTGCCGCGCATAAAGCGGGGTACGCCCTGCTCCACCGAGGCAGTGCAGATCACCCTGGTATCGCCAAACCCGATCAACACGGAACCCTCGGCGTGGCGGGTGTAGTTGCGGGTGATGGTGATTTCCCTCAGTTGTGATGGCTTGCGGCCACTGGGTCGTTGCATGGACTGGCTCCGCTGGATTGACGTCCGGAGTATACGCCAGAGCGCATCGCGGAGGGGGCAAAATACCTTGCATACCGCCGCGCAGGGCCGGGCTGAACTGTAAGCCCCGTAGACAAGCTGGTACACTCAACGCGCTCGAAATTTCACCCGGATGACCGAATGATTCACAGCATGACCGCCTTTGCCCGCGAGAGCCTGGCTACCGGCCATGGCATCCTCACGGTCGAATTGCGCTCGGTAAACCACCGCTACCTGGATTGCAGCTTCAAGCTGCCCGACGCCCTGCGATCCCTGGAACATCGCCTGCGAACACTGGCGGGGTCCGCAATGAACAGGGGCAAGCTCGACTGCCTGATGCGCCTGCAGGGTCATCCCTCGGGCGACAGCGCGCTGAGGATCAACGCCGAGCGGCTCGAACAGCTGGTGGCGGCAGCAGATATCATCAGCCAGCGAATGCCCGGGGTGCGCCCGCCCAGCGCATTGGACGTGTTGCAATTTCCCGGCATCTGCGCCGCAGATGACAATTTCGAAGAGGAACTGCAAAAATCCGCAGAAAACCTGTTCCGCGCGACCATGGACAACCTGCTGACAGCACGCCAGCGCGAGGGCGAAAAACTGGCGGGCCTGGTACTGGAACGGCTGCAGCAGGTGGAAACCGCGGTGGCGGCGACCCGCAAGCTGCTGCCGACCCTGTTGCAGCAACAGCGAGACCGAATCACCGCGCGCATAGCGGAACTGGAGATACAGGTCGACCGCGACCGACTGGAGCAGGAGCTGGTACACCTGGCGCAAAAAGCGGATGTGGACGAGGAGCTGGATCGACTTGATGCCCACGCCGCCGAGGTGCGCCGGACACTGGAAACAGGCGGGCCGTGCGGCAGGCGGCTGGACTTCCTGATGCAGGAGCTGAACCGCGAGGCCAATACCCTGTCTTCGAAGTCAATCGCGAGCAGTACCACCCAACAGTCGGTGGAACTCAAGGTTCTTATCGAGCAGATGCGCGAGCAGATCCAGAACATTGAATAAGAAACCCGGCACAGTGCCTGGCACAGGACTTCCATGAGCAGCACAGGGACACTTTTCACCGTATCCGCCCCCTCCGGCGCCGGCAAGACCAGCCTGGTCAACGCCCTCATCAGGCACGACCGGCAATTGCGCGTTTCCGTGTCCCACACCACCCGCCCCAGGCGCCCGGGCGAGACCGACGGGGTCGACTATCACTTTATCGATGCCGCAACCTTCCAGTCCATGCTGGCGCGCACCGAGTTCCTCGAGCATGCCCAGGTCTTCGGGAACCTGTACGGCACTTCCCAGGCGTGGGTCGAGCAGCAACTGCGCGCGGGGATCGACGTCATTCTCGAGATCGACTGGCAGGGCGCCCAGCAGGTAAAGAGGCTGATGCCCCGAACCCAGGCTATTTTTATTCTTCCCCCGTCGCGGGCAACCTTGCAACAGCGCCTGACAGCGCGCGGGCAGGACGACAGCGCCATCATCGCCGCGCGCATGGCCGAGGCCGTGGAGGAGATGTCCCACTACGTCGAGGGCGACTACCTCGTGGTCAACCAGGACTTCGACCGGGCCCTGGCCGAGTTGCAGGCCATAGTCGCCTGCCAGCGCCTGCGGACCTCGCGCCAACAGGTGGAGCTGGCGGAGTTGCTGCGGGACCTGCTGCGCTGACACCGCGCCGGGCCGGGGCGGGCATAATTCACTCTGGACGCCCCCTGGGGGGTTAGGGGTATAATTTGCGGTTCCGCCGCCTTCGGCAAATTTACTATGGGAAGTATCAGGTAATGGCACGTGTAACTGTTGAAGATTGTCTGGAACATGTCGCGAACCGTTTCGAACTGGTCATGGTGGCCAGCAAGCGGGCGCGGCAAATGGCGACCGGCGGCAAGGACCCTATGGTCCAGGAAGAATCAGACAAGCCCACCGTCATAGCCCTGCGCGAAATTGCTGAAGGCTTTATCACCCCCGACATCCTCCTGCGCGAGGACGAGCTGGACGCCGAGCAGGAGCTAGCGGACGTCATGGAGGCCAGCGAGGCCCTCTAGTGTTCCGGGGCATCAGGACCGCTGATCAGCAATGCAAACCATTGATGCCCTCGACTCCACGCTACGCAGTTATCTCAATCCCGAGCAGGCCAACCACGTAAAGCGCGCCTACTACTTCGCCGAGCAGGCCCATTTCGGCCAGGTTCGACGCAGTGGTGAAGAGTATGTGACCCACCCCCTGGCGGTTGCCGGCATCCTCGCCGACATGCACATGGACCACCAGAGCCTGATGGCGGCCATGTTGCACGATGTCATCGAGGACACGGGCATACCCAAGTCAGCCATCGGCAAGCAGTTTGGCCCAACGGTAGCCGAGCTGGTCGACGGCGTCAGCAAGCTCACCCAGATGGAATTCGAGACCCTGGAAGAAAGGCAGGCGGAGAATTTCCAGAAAATGGCCCTGGCGATGGCCCGCGATATCCGGGTTATCCTGGTGAAACTCGCGGACCGCCTGCACAACATGCGCACCCTCGGGGTGCTCCAGAGCGGCAAGGCCCGCCGCATTGCCCGGGAAACCCTCGATATCTACGCCCCTATCGCCATGCGCCTGGGAATGAATACCGTGCGCATGGAGTTTGAGGACCTGGGCTTCAACGCACTCTACCCCATGCGGGCCCGCCGCATCGACGCTGCCCTGCGCAGGGCCCGGGGCCACCGCAAGGAGCTGGTCGACAAGATCCGTCATCAGATCGAGAGCACCCTGGCCCAGGAGGGGCACGATGTAGAGGTGATCGGCCGCGAAAAGCACCTTTACAGCATCTACAAGAAGATGAAGTCCAAGCGCAAATCCTTCTCCGAGATCATGGACATCTACGCCTTTCGCATCGTCGTGGACTCGGTTGACACCTGCTACCGGGTGCTGGGCTGTATCCACAGCCTGTACAAGCCGGTCCCGGGGGAGTTCAAGGATTACATCGCCATTCCCAAGGCCAATGGTTACCAGTCGCTGCATACTGTGCTGATGGGTATGCACGGGGTTCCGATTGAAATCCAGATCCGCACCCGGGAGATGGAGGCCATGGCCAACAACGGTATCGCCGCGCACTGGCTGTACAAGACCGATGGCCAGACCACCAATGGCAGCCATGCCCGCGCCCGGGAGTGGGTGCAGGGCCTGTTGGAGATGCAGCAGAGGGCCGGCAACTCCCTGGAGTTTATCGAGCACGTCAAGATCGACCTGTTTCCCGATGAAATCTACGTATTCACCCCTAAAGGCAGGATTCTCGAGTTGCCCCGGGGTGCAACCGCGGTCGATTTCGCCTACGCGGTGCACACCGATGTCGGCAACAGCTGCGTGGCCTGCCGGATCAATCGTCGCCTCGCGCCCCTGTCTGAACCGCTGCAGAGCGGTGAAACCGTGGAAATCCTGACCGCCCCCGGTGCCACCCCCAACCCCTCCTGGTTCAACTACGCCGTGTCGGCCAAGGCCCGCACCAATATTCGCCACTTTCTCAAGAATCAGACCAAGGAAGATTCGATCGCACTGGGGCGCCGCCTGCTGGACCGGGCCCTGGCCGCGTTCAGCCAGAGCCTCGACCAGCTGCCGGCCGACCAGCTGGTGGACTATCTCGCGCGCAACCACTACGCCCAGCTGGACGACCTGCTGGAGCAGATTGCCAGGGGCAACCGCCTGCCTGCAATCACCGCCCAGCAGTTGCTGGGCGGGCTGGGCGCAGACCCGGCCAGCGCGAAAGACACGGTGCTGCCGGTGGCCATTCGCGGCACGGAGGGCTTTATGGTCAATTACGCCCGTTGCTGCCATCCCATCCCGGGCGACCCCATCGAGGGCTACCTCAGCTCCGAAAAGGGTGTGGTGGTTCACCGCGAGCGCTGCAGGAACCTGGGGGAGATGCGGGAAAAGAGCGAGCGTCTGGTGGCGCTGCGCTGGGACGAGCAGGTTGAGGGCGAGTACACGGTGGAATTGCGCATCGAGGTCGAAAACCGCCGGGGCATGATTGCGGTGATCGCCACCCGCATCAACAGCATGGGGGTGAACATCGAGAAGATATCCACCGAGGACAAGGACTACCAGTTCACCTACGTCGACATGGAGATGCCGGTGCGCAACCGGGTGCACCTGGCCCATATCATGAAGCGCCTGCGCGCCATCAACTCCGTGCGCAAGGTCACCCGCATCAAGAATTGAAAGATTGCGTTAATCCACTACCGCAGGAGAGCAAAGTGAGCAACCGCGCCGTCATTTCCACCCCCGCCGCGCCCGAGGCAATCGGTCCTTATTCCCAGGCGATCAAGGTCGGCAACACCGTGTGGTTGTCAGGCCAGATTCCGCTGGTGCCCGGGTCCATGGAGTTGGTAACGGGTGACATCCGCGCCCAGGCCAGGCAGGTTTTCAGCAACCTGGCGGCGGTGGCCGAGGCCGCGGGGGGAAGCCTCAACCACGCAGTAAAGATCAATATCTCCCTCACCGACCTGGCGCATTTTGCTGCGGTCAACGAGGTGATGGCCAGCTTCCTCTGCGCGCCCTACCCGGCCCGGGCCTGCGTCCAGGTCGCGGCCCTCCCCAGGGGTGTGGATATCGAGGTGGAGGCCATCCTCGCGATATAGTCTGCAAACCGGGCCCGGCGCTAGCGCGCAACGGCCAGCAGCGCGCCGTAGCCGCTGCGGTAATCCGGATACCGCAACTGGTAGCCACTGGCGTGAAGTAAGCGGTTACTACAGCGCTTGTGCCCTTCACTCATGGTGTCCCGGACGATGGGTGCATTGGTCTGGAGCGCCTCAGCAGCAACCCCCAGCGCCTGGGCCAGCCAGGTTTCGACCTCGTACTGCGCGGCAGGCAGGTCATCCACCCCGTTGTAGACAGGGGCCAGTCTCGCCCCCCTGCGGGCCCCCTCCAGCAGGTGACAGAGAAACCCCGCACAGTCATCCCGGTGAATGCGATTGCTGTAGCGCAGCGGCTGTCGGGGGCACAACTCGCCGCGCCTGATCCGCTCCAGCAGGCGTCCCTTCGGGTCACCGTAGATGCCGGCGAAGCGAACCACGCAGGCCGCATGGGGCGAGTCCAACAGGAGCTTTTCAGCGGCGACCATGGCCAGGGCCCGGAGGTCATCCACTGCCAGTGCACTGGCCTCATCCACCCAGCCGCCGTCCCGTTCGGCATAGACCCGGGTGCTGGACACCCACAGCACCGCCCTGGGTTTGTGGCCGCCAAGCCCCGCCAGCAGGTTTTGTGCGCCCAGGGTGAAACCCCGGCGATAGCCCTCTACCGAACGGTCGCTGGGATTGGCGGTGACCACCACGAAATCCGGCTGCAGGGCGGCGATGAAGTCCAGGCTGCCGGGCCGGGTGTAATCTCCCGCGAACCCGGTAAATCCCGCAGGCAGGCGCGCAGGGTCACGCCGCAGGCCCACTACCCGCCAGCCGCTCTCGCGCAGCAGCGTCCCACTGCGAGCGCCCAGGTCGCCGCAGCCGACAAATAGAATGGAATTGGTCTTCATTATGTTTTCCCTCACTGGTTACACTATACGCAGCCCCGCCCCGGACCTCTCACCATGACCCTGAAAAATTCTGGCATAGCGCGCATACCGGTGCGCGAGCTGCGCGGAGTGGGGCCCAGGCTCGCGGCCAGGCTCGCGGACTACGGCGTGCACCAGGTCGAGGATCTGCTGTTCCACCTGCCCCTGCGCTACCAGGATCGCACCCGGGTGACCCCCATCGCTGCGGCGAGAGAGGGTGACGACGTGGTGGTTGAAGGAGAGGTGCGCGCCGCCGACATCGTATTTGGTCGGCGCCGCAGCCTGGTGGCGCGCATCCAGGATGGCAGCGGCACCCTGACCCTGCGATTCTTCCATTTCTCCGCGGCCCAGAAGAACAGCCTCAAACCGGGTACCCGGCTGCGCTGCTTCGGCCAGGTGCGCCGCGGCGGCAGCGGCCTCGAGATGTTCCACCCGGAATACCGCCCCCTGGAGGGCGGGGAGCGCCCCATCGAGCAGGCGCTTACACCCATTTACCCCACTACCGATGGCATCGGCCAGAACCAGTGGCGCAATCTTTGCGGCCAGGCCCTGGCCCGCCTGCAACGGGAGCCGCCACAGGACCTGATGCCCCCGGGAGAACATCCCTACGACCTGGCCCGCGCGCTGGAGTATCTGCACGCGCCGCCACCCAACGCCCCCCAGCAACTGCTGCGGGAGGGGCGGCATCCGGCCCAGCTGCGCCTGGCGCTGGAGGAACTGGTGGCGCACAACCTGGCGCTGCAGCGACTGCGCGAGCGCCAGCGGGAGGAAGGGGCTCCGGCCATGCCCCTCGACAGCGCCCGGCTGGAGGCTTTCCTGGCGACCCTGCCCTTCCAGCCCACCAGCGCCCAGCAGCGGGTGCTGGCGGAAATCGGCGCCGACCTCGCCCTTCCCGTCCCCATGCTGCGCCTGGTGCAGGGGGATGTGGGCTCGGGCAAGACCCTGGTCGCCGCGGGCGCCGCCCTGCAGGTCATCGCCAACGGTTACCAGGTGGCCATCATGGCGCCTACCGAGATCCTGGCAGAGCAGCACCGGGCAAGTTTCAGCAACTGGTTCCAGCCCCTGTCCATTGGCATGGAGTGGCTGAGTGGCCGCCTGAAGGGCAAAAAGCGGGAGGCGGCCCTGCAGCGCATCGCCAGCGGCGAGGCGGATCTGGTGATAGGCACCCATGCCCTGTTCCAGCAGGACGTGAGGTTTAACCGCCTGGGCCTGGTCATCGTCGATGAGCAACACCGCTTTGGCGTCCACCAACGGCTGGCGCTCACCGCCAAGAGCGCCCCGGGGCAGGGCAAGCCGCATCAGCTGGTAATGACTGCCACACCGATTCCCCGCACCCTCTCCATGGTGGCCTACGCCGACCTGGACTGCTCGGTCATCGACGAGTTGCCGCCGGGGCGCCAGGCCATCACCACGGTACTGATCGACAACGCGCGTCGCGACCAGGTGGTGGAGCGGGTGGCAGCGGCCTGCGGCCAGGGCCGGCAGGCCTACTGGGTTTGCACCCTGATCGAGGAAAGTGACGCGCTGCAGGCGCAGGCGGCGGAGGCGACCGCGGCGGAACTGCGACTGGCCCTGCCCGAGCTCGCCATCGGCCTGGTCCACGGCCGCATGAAACCGGCGGACAAGGAGTCGGTCATGGCCGCGTTCAAGGCCGGCGAGCTGGCCCTGCTGGTGGCCACCACCGTTATCGAGGTGGGCGTGGATGTGGCCAATGCCAGCCTGATGATCATCGAGAATCCTGAGCGCCTGGGCCTGGCGCAGCTCCACCAGTTGCGGGGCAGGGTCGGTCGGGGCAGCGCGGCCAGCCATTGTGTGATGCTGTACCAGGCGCCCCTGTCGGCCTCGGGCAGGGAGCGGCTGATCGCCCTGCGCGACAGCTGCGACGGGTTTTACATCGCGGAAAGGGACCTGGAGCTGCGCGGACCGGGGGAGGTACTGGGCACCCGCCAGACCGGCCTGATGGAATTTCGCATCGCCCAGCTGCCGGCCCACAGCCACCTGCTGGACGAGGTGCAGGCCATCGCAGAGCTTATCCGCCAGCGCTATCCCGAGCTTGCCGGCGCACTGGTACAGCGCTGGACCGGTGCAAAACAGGCCTTCGGCAACGTCTAGCTGAAGAGTTCGCGCCAGCGCCGCTCCAGCGCCACAGCGCCGATTGCCTCGAGGGTGGCGATATTGCGGTCGGGAATCTCGTCGGCAGCGGCATCGTCCGCCAGCACCCTGCTCAACATGTCCTCCCGCAGCAGGTGAAGCAGCGGATAGGGCGCGCGATTGCTGTAGTGGCTGGCCCCGTCTACCGGCTCCCCGGCGAACAGGTAGCGGGGGTGGAAGCTCGCCAGCTGCACCACGCCCCGCAGGCCCGCCTCCTCCAGCAGGGACTGAGCCTCATCGAGAAAATCCAGGTAGTCGTGAAAATCGCCCAGGGCGTCGGGAAACGCCAGCAGCGTGGTGGCGACGTCCTCCTCGGTGCTGCGCTGTAGCAGATCGAGCTCCTGCAAAAACGCCTGCCGCAGGGCTTGCGGCTGCGTTTCGCCACAGATAGCAATTCGCAGTCTCGCCGCGCCCAACAGGGGGCGCGCGAAGGGGCAGAGGTTCAGGCCGACCACACAATCGGCCAGCCAGGTGCGGATGTGGGCTTCGGCCTGCGCCGCGGGCCCGCCCGCCCCGGAATCCATCAGGCCATGATGGCCGGCAGTTCCTTCTGCAGGGCCGTCTTGTCTTTGGTTGCCTCGCCGGTGAGGGCAAAGCCCAGCAGCTTGCCGGCGGGATCGCGGAACTCGGCCTTCACATTGGTGCCCTCGGCCGTTATCGACCAGGCGCCCTGGGCACCCGGCGCCGGTGGCGCTACGACCACCGGGCAGGCGGGCGTCTTGATGGTTACCGGCATGGCGGGATAGCTGACTTCGGTGGGCTCGCCGGCAAGGGTCCTGGCCAGCGCGCGTGCCGCCGCCATCAGTGGCGCCACATACACCAGCACATGGCCGTTCACCTCGGCGCAATCGCCCATGGCGTAGACATTGGGCGCGCTGGTTTCCAGCAGACGGTTGGTCACGATGCCGCGGTTGGTGGCGATACCGGACGCCCTGGCAAGGGCGGTGCGCGGGCGCACGCCCACGGCGGAGACAACAATATCGGCGGCGATAGTGGCGCCGTTGTTGAGGCTGACCAGCACACCGCTGGCGGCCTTGTTCACGGCGGTCACCAAGGGGCCGAAATGGAATTTCGCACCCTGCGCTTCGAGCGCAGCCTGCACCGCCTTGCCCGCGGCCTCGGGCAGCAGTGTGGGCAGGCAGTAGCCCAACGGGTCCACCGCCTCCACTTCGAAACCGCCATTGATCAGGTCATTGGTAAATTCACAGCCTA
Source organism: Halioglobus sp. (assembly GCA_041307045.1). GTDB lineage: Bacteria > Pseudomonadota > Gammaproteobacteria > Pseudomonadales > Halieaceae > JARRPM01. The sequence goes on along the minus strand of JBFZEF010000238.1, from coordinate 6,151 downwards.
TCAGGCCGCCGCCGATAATACAGACCTTCCTGACATTGTTCTTGGCCACGGCGGTGCGGAAATCGTCGTAGTCGAGCAGATCATTGACCGAGTAGACCCGCTCCAGGGCATCCCCCTGCAGGGGCGGGCTGATAACCTCCGCGCCCACCGCGAGTACCAGTTTGCTGTAGTGGATGGCAGTCTGGGCATCGCCCACCTTGATCAGCTGCTGCGCGGTATCGATCTCGTTGACCCGGGTCATGGTCCAGACGCTGGCCTTGAGCAACCGGGCCATACTGCCCGCGTCCAGCTGCGCCAGGTCGTTGGCGTTGTGGTTCTTGGTATAGCCGGTGGACAGCATGGGTTTGGAGTAGGAGCGGCCGTCATCGGAGGTGATGAGGATCAGCGGCGTGCTGTCATCGTATTTGCGAAACTCCTTGGCCAGGCCATAACCTGCAAGGCCGGTGCCCAGAATCACCACCGGTGCATGTGCTTTATCAGCCACCGGTTCCTGGTGGTGCGGCGTTTCATCCAGCGGCGCCTCCTCCAGCAATTCGAAATCTTCCTTGCCCACCCCGCAGTCGGGACACAACCAGTCCTCGGGTACATCTTCCCAACGGGTACCGGGGGCAATGCCATCATCCGGCCAGCCCAGTTTCTCATCGTAGATCAGGCCGCAGACGATACATTCATATTTGCTCATGTCACTTCTCGCTTTGTTTTTCCGCCCGCCTGGCGGCACATTCCGCGACGCTCGAAGCATCGCTGTAGTCATTTCCGAGCGCGGAAACAGGGTCAAAATTTGGATCGCCACACTATAGGGTTGTGTAAAAATTGTGCAAGAACTTTGTGCCGGCCCCCGCGGCAACCCGGGGTAGAAGCGGGCTTGCGTGCACCCGCCCGATCGCGCATCCTTCGGGCTTGTGCCGCCTGCAAAAGAGCCCGCGTTCCCGTGCCAGAGCAACCCATCCCGCGCCCGATCCGCCGCGAGCCGCACTGGCGTGCAATGCAACTCTATACCGCGGCGGAATTGCCCTCGGCCTGCCGCCACTGGTTGCTCGATGACAGCTCGCTCACGGTTCGCCTGATTGAACTGAACCTGGGGGAGTTCCGGGTACAGCGCCTGTACCAGGGCTGGCAGTTGCCCCTACTGTCGGAGAGCAAGCTGCTGGGGGTGCGGCCCAGGCAGCGGGCACTGGTGCGGGAGGTCGGCCTGATGCTGGCCGGCCGTACCGTGGTGTTTGCGCGCAGCGTTTTTCCCATCGCCAGCCTCAGTGGCGACCTCACCCGTCTGCGCTATCTGCAAAACAGGTCGCTGGGGGCCATCCTGTTCAAACACCCGGGGATGCATCGCAGCCCGTTCGAGCTGGCAAGGATGGCCGGGGACAGTGACTACCTGCCACCGCAGCTGCGGCAGGACGTTCCCGCCTGGGGCAGGCGCTCGCGCTTTGTTATCGCTGGCCGCAGCCTGATGGTCAGTGAGGTCTTCCTGCAGGGCTTCACCCCGTGGACCGCCGGGCTGGCCGTGCACCGGGCCCAGCGGGGCAAGGTCGACGCTGCAATTGCGCCGCCAAAACAGTAAGCTTGGCCGTTTAAGGGGCAGGCACAGCGTCGCTCATGATCAATACCGCAAAACCCATGGCACTGCTGCAGTTGATCCGCTTTGACCGGCCGATCGGTACCCTGCTGTTGCTGTGGCCGACACTTTGGGCTTTGTGGATCGCCGCCGAGGGGGTGCCCGACATCGACCTGCTGGCGATTTTCATAGCCGGAACCTTCCTGACGCGCTCCGCCGGCTGCATCATCAACGATCTCGCTGATCGCCATGTAGACGGGGCGATAAAACGCACCAGCGGTCGCCCCCTGGTGACCGGGGCGGTCAGTGAGAAGGAGGCGATCATCCTGTTTTTCGCCCTCATGCTGCTGGCCTTCGTTCTGGTTTTGTCCACCAATACCCTGACTATCGGGCTCTCCCTGGTGGCCGTGGTACTGGCGTCCTCCTACCCCTTCATGAAACGCTACACCCACCTGCCGCAGCTGGTACTGGGCCTGGCGTTTTCCTGGGGAATCCCGATGGCCTTCGCCGCCCAGCGCAATGCGCTGCCCGCGGCGCTGTGGCTGGTTTTCCTGGGAAACTTCTGGTGGATTGTCGCCTATGACACCAAGTACGCGATGGTCGACCGGGATGACGATGTTTTGGCCGGGGTGAAATCCACCGCCATCCTGTTCGGCCGGCACGACCGCCTCATCGTGGCCATCTTGCAGCTGTTGTGCCTGCTGACCCTGTATCTTGCGGGCCTGGCCTTTGAATTGGGTAGTTATTACATGCTCTCGCTCGGTGTGTCCGCCGCCCTGTTCGGCTACCAGCAGTACCTGATCCGCGGGCGTGAGCGCGATGCCTGCTTCAGGGCCTTTCTGCACAATAACTGGGTAGGTATGGCGATTTTTGCCGGCATCGCCCTGCACTACGGCAGCTGAGCGAACGCGCGCATGGCAACAACAGCGGAGTTCCTCGGCAGCCTGAAGCAAATTCCGGCCGGGCAGTGGAACGCGATCACGGGTACCGATTACCCCTTCCTGCGCCACGAGTTCCTGTACGGCCTGGAGCAGACCGGCTGTGCCTGCCCCGACACCGGCTGGCAGGGTTGCCACCTGCTGCTGCGCGATGCGGCCGGCTTGCTGGCGGTCATGCCTCTCTATCTGAAGTCACACTCCTACGGTGAATATGTATTCGACTGGTCCTGGGCGGACGCCTGGCAGCGCAGCGGGCTCCACTATTACCCGAAGCTGGTCAGCGCCATCCCCTTCACCCCCGCGACCGGTCCGCGCCTGTGTATGCGCGACGGCGCCGACCCCGCGTCAACCTGGAACGCCGCCCTCGACGCGATCCGGGGCTTCGCGAACAAACGCGGCATCTCTTCATGGCACCTGCTGTTTCCCGAGCAGGACGTTGCCCGCTCGTTGCTGGCGGTCGGCCTGCACCGGCGCACCGCCACCCAGTTTCACTGGTTCAACCGGGGATACACCAGTTTCGATGACTTCCTGGCGGACTTCACCAGTCGCAAGCGCAAGAACCTGCGACGGGAACGTGCCCGCGTGGCAGAACAGGGCCTGACTCTCAGGACCCTGTGCGGCGCGGACATCGGCCCGCGCGAATGGCAGCAGTTCCACCACTTTTACCGCATGACTTACGCCAAGCGCAGCGGCCACGGCGGCTACCTCACCCGCGAGTTCTTCACCCAAACCGCACCGCGACTGGGCGAGCAGGTAATCATGGTGCTGGCCAACCTGGAGGGCCGGGCAGTCGCCGGGGCATTGTATTTCCGCTCCCGCGATACGCTTTACGGGCGCTACTGGGGTTGCGAGCAGGAATACGACTGCCTCCATTTCGAGACCTGCTACTACCAGGGCATCGAATACTGCATCGCCCACGGCCTGCAGAAGTTTGATCCCGGCGCCCAGGGCGAACACAAAATCCAGCGCGGGTTTCGCCCCGTCCCCACCTGGTCGAACCACTGGATAGCCGATTCGCGCCTGGCCGCAGCGGTGGGCGATTTCACCCGCAGTGAAGAGCAACACAGCGCGGCGTACCTACGGGACGCGGCCACGCTGCTGCCGTTCAGGGAGACCGAAAATGAGACTTGAGCGCCGCCCGGTGCAAGCAGGCGGTGCCATTCAAAGCTGCTGTTTGCGCCACACCAGCAAGCGGTTGTTCGCCGGCATCGCGTGGTCCTGCTGCAAGGCGAAGCCCGCGCCCGCCGCCAGCCGATCTACCGCTTCGAAATCGCGAATCGCGCTGGCGGGATGCTGCTGTGCCAGCCACTGGTCAAACCGGGCATTGCTGGCGCTGGTATAAGTGCCACCGTAGTTAAACGGGCCGTAGATCGCCAACACCACATCAGAACCGGCCTGGTTTTCCAGTGCGGCGAAAAAGCGTTCCACCGCGGAAAAAGCCATGATATGCAGGCTGTTGGCGCTGAACAGCGCATCGGGAATCAGGCTTGGCCAGATTGGCTCGCGAACATCCAGGCCCAGTGGCGACAACAGGTTGGCGCCCGGGTAAGCGCGACAGCGTGGCGCCAGCAGGGGCAGGTTTTCAGGTAGCTCCGTGGGTTGCCACCGCAACCAGGGCATGTTCGCGGCGAAGTGGCAGGCGTGCTGGCCGGTACCGCTGGCAATTTCCAACACCTCGCGCCGATCGACGAAGGCTTCCAGCAATACCTCGAGAATGAACCCCTTGTTGTTTTCACAGGCCTGGGAGAAAGGTAATGAAGCCACGCCTGCCACCAGCCCCGCTAGGCTGCCGCGGGCGACGTGTCGCGAGTGAATACCAGCTCCCCGTCTGCGGACGCCGCCGCATTGAAACGGTAGCCGTCCGCCCTGAACTCCTCCAGCCCCCGGGGATCCTCAAGCTGCCGGTCGATGATAAAGCGGGCCATCTGGCCGCGCGCTTTCTTGGCGAAGAAGCTGATGACTTTGTACTTGCCGCCCTTGAGATCCCTGAAAACGGGCGTGACGATCCCGGCGTTCAGCGCACGCGGCCTGATGGCCTGAAAATACTCGCCGGAGGCGAGATTTACCAGCACTTGGGATCCCGCTTTCCTCAGCTCGCGGTTGAGCTCGCCCGTGATCGATTCGCCCCAGAACTGGTAGAGGTTGCCGCCGCCGCGGTTGGGAAATTTCAATCCCATCTCCAGGCGGTAGGGCTGGATCAGGTCCAGCGGGCGCAGGATGCCGTAGAGCCCGGAAAGAATCCGCAGATGCTGCTGGGCGTAACCGAGCTGACCCCCATCGAGGCTGTCGGCATCAAGCCCGTTGTAGACCTCGCCCCGAAATGCGAACAGCGCCTGCCTCGCGTTGTCCAGGCTGAACGGCAGCTGCCAGTCCCGGAAGCGCCCATGGTTTAACGCGGCGATGTGTTCACTCACTCCCATCAGCTCGCGGATCTCACCGGGGCTGAGGGCGCGCGCGTCTTCCACCAGCTGCGCAGAGCGCTCCAGGAAGCGCGGCCTGGTTGCCCTGCGAGTGCGTGGCGGAGTCTCAAAATCCAGGGTTTTGGCCGGGGAAATGACCGTCAACATCGGGTTGATTCCGTGTCAGTAAGGTGGGCGGAATTGCGTTTCTCGCAGGGCAGGCGGCTATGGTACTCTGCCGCACAATAATCAAAAAGACTTAACCATCATGCCTGTACTGCGCGCCCTGGTGCATTACATAGACACTTTCACCGAGCACAGCGGCCGCCTGCTCGCGTGGCTGGTCGTCGCGATGGCGCTATTGACCACCGTTATCGTGGTTATGCGCTACGGCTTCAATACAGGCTCGATGATGGGCCAGGAGGCCGTCATCTACATGCACGGCAGCCTGTTCATGCTGGGCTCGGCCTATGCCCTGAAAAGCGGCGCCCATGTGCGGGTGGATATTTTCTATCGCAATTTCAGCCCCCGCGCCCAGGCCTGGGTAAACAGCCTCGGCGGTATCGTGTTTCTGATGCCACTGTGCGCCTTCATCGGCTTTTCCAGCTGGAACTATGTCAGCGAATCCTGGATTGTCCGCGAGACATCATCCCAGCCCGGGGGTATTCCCGCGGTTTTCCTCCTGAAGAGCATCATTCCGCTGATGGCTTTCAACCTGTTCCTGCAGGGCCTGGCGGAGACTCTCCGCAGCGCCATATCACTGGTTGCCGGGCGCGAAGCCTGATGGAGTACATCTCCCTGTACATGTTCCTGGCGGTCTGCCTGCTGCTGATGCTGGGCTACCCGGTAGCTTTCACCCTCGCCGGGACCGCGCTGGGTTTTGCTGCTGCCGGAATAATCGCGGGACAGTTCGATGCCGGCTTTCTCGCCGCACTCCCGGGCAGGATATTCGGCACCATCAGCAACGACACCCTGATCGCCGTGCCACTGTTCATCCTCATGGGCGTGATCCTGGAGAAATCCCGGGTGGCGGAAGAGTTGCTCGGCAGCATGGCGAAGCTGTTTGGTACCATGCGCGGCGGCCTGGGTATTTCCGTGGTGGTGGTCGGAATGCTGCTGGCCGCCAGCACCGGGATCGTCGGCGCCACCGTGGTGACCATGGGCCTGCTGTCCCTGCCCAGCATGCTGAACGCCGGTTACCGTCCATCCCTGGCCGCGGGCACCATCTGCGCCACCGGAACACTGGGCCAGATCATCCC
>JBFZEF010000236.1:0-4660 GCA_041307045.1 Halioglobus sp. | reverse complement strand
GCCATTTATGAGGATCGCGAGGTATCTCTCGCGCATTTGACCGGCGTGGATTTTTTCCTGTCCTTCTGGATGGAAGGGCCGGTGGGGCATACCTGGGTAAGCTTCATTTTTGACAATGCACCCCCGGTGAGTATTTCGATAGAAGCCCGGCCTACCGTTGGCAGGAGCTTCGACCCCCTGCAATCAATGTTCAAACAGTTCGAGTTGATCTATGTGATCGGAGACGAACACGACCTGGTGGGCCTGCGCACCAATCACCGCGATGAGCAAACGTTCCTTTACCATGTGCAGGCCTCGCCCGAGGCTGCCCGGCGCCTGTTTCTCGTCTACCTTGAGCGGGTAAATGAACTCGCCGACCAGCCGGAGTGGTACAACCTGCTCACCAACAATTGCACGCTCAATATCGTGCGCTACATGAACCGGGCGGGTCGGGAGGGCAGATTCCACCTCAATCATCTCCTGAATGGCCTGTTCGATGGCTATCTTTACAGTGCCGGCTTTCTCGACACCAGTTTGCCGTTCGAGGAATTGCGCCGGCGATCGCGCATTACCGAAGCGGCGCAGGCCGCGGCCAATGACGAGAACTTTTCAAGGCTGATTCGGGAGGGCTTGCCCGGCTTGCAGGCGGGAACAGCCCCGGGGGCCGCAAACCAGTAGTAATGCCAGGGTCAACACCCCTGATGCCACGCATGTGTGGCCACATGGATGCTGTGTTCGATTCTGCGCGCTGCTATTATAGCGGGCGATAATCCGCCAGGCTCCACCGTGTGAAACGATTCTTTTTCGCCATCCTATTGATTATGGCCGTTGTTGGGTCGACGCTCTGGGGCAACCGTCTGATCGGGCGTACCCTGGATGCCGAGCTCGGCTCCCTGCTCACCAGGCAGCTTGGCCTGCCGGTACAGCTTGCCCCCATAGAGGCGAACCTGTGGCAACTGGAGGCAAGCAGCCCAAAGTTGACCATGGGTGATCCGCAGGATCCTGCCGTCGTCGCAACCGATGTCAAAGTCAGCCTGGATTGGACCGACCTGCTGGAGCGCAAGATACGGCTGGTAAGCGCCGGGGCTTCCAATCTCATGGTTCGGCCATCGCGCTGGCCCGCGCGCTCTACAACACCGACGAATGACTATAGCTTTCTCGAACCCTGGCTGCCGCGGAATTTGCAGCTGGAGGCCGGACAGTATGTGAGCGCCAGTGGCGCCGCTTACCCGATAAAAAAGCTCCACTGGCAGCGTCGGGCCGACGGCAGCGCCGAGGCGAACTGGGCCGAGGAGCGCTCAGCGGGGGACGTTGCTGTACTCGCCACGGTGAAGTCGCTGGCCGATCTGCTGCAGCTTGCACCGGTTGAGCTTGAACTGACCCTCGCCGTCGCGGACAAGCCCGACTCTGCTATTGCGCTCAAGGCCAGGGTACAACCTGGAACCACATCCGCATACGCCATTCAGGTCGATCTGCAGGCCGCCGCAATGAGCGCGCACATCGCTGCCACCGGGCAGGTCCCCTGGCGACTGCCTGACCAGTCTGAAACAAGCATCCCACTGCTGGATATCAAACCACTGCTGGAACTGGTTGCCTTCTATAGCGCATCCGCCCTGGATGGCGGACTTGCGAGCGGTCTTGCCGCAGGCCTTCCAGATGTCGAATTGCCAACACATCGAGGCCATGTTGCCATTGATATTATCCGCCTCGAGGATGAAATCGGCAGCCAGACCGCGTTCGACTTCAACAGTGGCGAACGTGGCCTGCAGATCAGCGCGCTGACCAGCAGTGGTCCCACCGGTGTTTTAACGGGTGCGCTTGGCGTCACCAGCGATGAACAGGGCTGGACCGTGAACGTGGATGCGACCATGCAGGCCAGGGAGGGCGAAACTGATATAGCCCCGCAGTTCGGTGGCTCGGACTGGCTCTGGCGCACCGGGCGGGCAAAGCTGACTGGCAGGGGAGATACTTTTGGCACTTTGCTCAGTTCCCTGCAGGGTCACCTGTCACTGGCTGGCCACTACAACAAGCAGAACCAATTACCAGTATCCATAGAAGCCCGGCTCGACAATAAACCGGAGGACTTCGCGGTGGATCACCTGGCGATCGAGCTGGGTGAACTGCAGATCAGCGGCACGGCACAGCTGTCCCGTACCGATCGGCGTAAGCTGACTATGGACCTGAAAGCAAGTCCGATGGACCTGGGTTTTCTTTTTGAAGACGCGGATACACAAGCACTACCCGGAATCGCCGTGCCGGAATATCTGGTGGCAATACCGGACCTTGACCTGCACCTGACCCTGAGTGCAGAGAACCTGCAGGCGCCCGGTCTGAGCCTGCGCCAGGCCAGCGCCACCCTGGAGCGCACAGAGCGGGGGGGCAAGCTCGTAGCGACGGTCAGTGGTAATGATTTTGGCAGTCTTGATTTGACGCTGGATGCGAACTCGCCTGCGGGCGAACCCGCTGATGTCAAGCTCACCGCGAATTTCGCGGATATGGATATACCCGAGGTCTTCAGGCAGAAGGGGCTTATCAACAGTCGCAGCTCGGGTAGCCTGCATTTCTCCGGACGGGGAAGCGGGGTAAGAGAGGTCTTTGCCAACTTGCAGGGCAAGGCAACCCTGGTAATGGAAGTGAGGTCCGATAACAACTGGCGGCGACCACCCATTGCACAGGAAAGGCTGTCGCTGTCAGGAAACTCCCGCCTGCTACTCAATGACGATCGGATTGTCGGTATAAAGATCGATGCGCTCGACGTGGACTCCATCGATCAAGACCTCAACGGCAGCCTTGTCCTGGCATCCGATCGCAGCCCCTGGCTGGTGGCTGTACTGACGTCGGACAGGTTGGACGTCAATGGCCTTATGGCGCTGCTGCCCGAATCCACGGCCAAGGCCGACGAGGCGGGCCTGGTACCTTCACTCACCCGCCTGGGTGCGGCGCAGATTTCTCTGGATTCCAGGTCGATGACCGTGGGTGATGCGAATTTGTCGAATGTCCGGCTCGAACTTGCGTCTGCTCCCAATTTGATGACGATCCGGCGATTTGATTTTCTCTATCGTGACCTCACCCTCAAAACCCAGGGGAAAATGACCTGGCAAAACCGGCGCGCACAGCTTGAAAGCACTGCGCAACTGAGCAATGTCAACCTCGACCAGTTCCTGATTCAACATGGCGACGTGGCTGTCGTGCCCGTCTCCGGGACCGTCCGGATACTGAGTGAAGGCAGCCGGATCGCGGAGCTTCTCAGCAACGCCACGGGCGATGTCGACCTTCAGGCCGATAGACCACAGCCCAGTGCTGCCCCACAGGCGCGACGCAGATTGACCATGAAGGTGGCCCGCCTGCCCGATGGCCTGCGGGCCGACATCACCAGCCTGCAATGGGGCGAGAACGAGCTTGCCGGCAGGGTAAGCTACCGCCGCACAAGCCCCCCCTCACTGGAAATTGAGTTGCAGGGCGGGGAGCTGTCGCTGCTGCCCTGGGAAAATGCCTACCTGAGTGCCAGTGCAAAAGACCCGGCAGGCCGCTCTGCAACGAGGTTAGCCTCGGTGGCCAGGGCAAGCGCCAGCCTGGTCTGGGATATCTTCCTGAGCCCGTTGAAGTTTTTGACCAGGAGCGATGCGGCCACGCCGAGCACCAGGGTATTCAGCAGGGAGCCGCTATTGCTGGATTCCCTGAAAAAAATCAATTTGAATGTCTCGGGGCGTTTGGATGCGCTGCTCAGCAATGCGATCACCGCAAGGGATATACGGCTCACGGCGAGCCTTTCGAGCGGCAAGCTGGCATTGCAGGCCAGCAGTGGCCTGATCAGCGATGGCAGGGGGGAGGTCACACTGGCGCTGGATTCTGACGCTGCGCCACCGACCTTCAACCTGACCAGCACGTTTGAAAATGTGTTCGGGCTCGTGAGGCGCGACACCTACCCCCGCAGCGGGTTCGTATCACTGCAAAGCCGGGGGCGCAGCCAGGCGGAGATCGCCGCCAATGCCAACGGCCTGGTCTTCCTGGAGCTGGGCCAGGGCCCCTTTGACTACGGCAATTCAGCCCTGCTCATGGCCAACCTGGCCACCACGCTTTTCCAGACCCTGATACCCGGCATCCACCGCCAGCAGCACGAGCTGCAATGCGGCGCGACCCTGGCATTGTTCGAGGATGGTGTGGTCAGCACCCCTTTCGGTTTCGCTCTGCGCACTAACCAGGCTGATATGGTCGCAAATTTGACGGCCAACCTGGGTACGGAAACCCTGGAGATGAACGTAGACGCCCGGGGCCGCCAGGGGCTGGGTATATCCTTGGGTTCTGTCTTTTCCAATACGGTGCGCGTGCGCGGCCCGCTGAATAACCCTGGCATCGTGCCCAACCCCACGGGGCTTGCCTGGCGCACCTGGGCGGCGGTTTCAACCGGTGGCTTGTCCATTGTGGGTGAGGCGCTGCTGAGGCGCATTTGGGCCAGCGATAACCCCTGCAACTCCGTCAAGCGGATAATCGTCGAGCAATTCTGCCCAACCAACCCTGTTGCCTCGTCCTCGCCAATGGTCTGCCCCAGGGCGTAACCTGTAAAAATCGTCGATTAACGAACAAAACCCGGAGAGGAGTTGAAGTACAGCCGGATGGGCCAGTTGGTATTGCGGCGCAGCCGTATGACCAAGCCGTAATTCTCGCTATCGTAATCGCCCGC
>JBFZEF010000235.1:0-3908 GCA_041307045.1 Halioglobus sp. | reverse complement strand
CACTGTGGCGCCGGCGGCGAGCAATTCCTTTACCAGTGAGCGACCGATGCCGCTGGCGCCGCCGGTGACGACTGCCACTTTTCCTGCGAAGTCCTTCATTGTCCTGTTATCTCCTGTAAGTCTTTGGGCCCGACAGTGTTGCACAGGGCTTGACGAGCGGTCCACGGTCCCGGACTACACCGGGATGCAAACCGGACCACCTCATTGAACTGCCTGCGAATAATTGGGCTGCCGCCGTCTGATCTTCAGTCGGCAGAAGTGCCCAGTCTCAAGCCGGCATCCCCGGCAATGCGAGATCACCGGTGGCGTGCGGTCGATGCAACCGGGGGCTGGCAGGGAGTAGAATTGGAGCGGTCCGCCCACCCGCGTGGAGCGGGTTTTATGTCCCGTTTCGAGAGTACAACGATGATAGACGCAAAACTTCGAGATGGCTTCTGGCGCCTGGCCGATCCCAAGATCAGCATCACCTCCGCGGCCTCGATGGCGGTCGGCGCCGCGCTGGCGGCGGGCGATGCGGGTTTTTCCTGGTTCTGGCTGCTGGTGCTCGGGCTGGCCTTGTTCTGCATGGAGGTGGCCAAGAACGCCTGGGGTGACGTCTACGATTACGACTCGGGCACGGACCTGGCGGTCAGGCCGGAAGATCGCACCGACTTTTCCGGCGGCAAGCGGGTGCTGGTGGACGGCATCCTGACCCGCCGCCAGACCTGGGCGATCGCCTTTGGATTCGCCTTTGCCGGCCTGGCCCTGGGCGCCCTGATGGTGTTCGGGCGCGAGCCGTCCCTGTTCTGGCTGGGCACCCTGGGGCTGGTACTGGGCTGGTCCTACCACGGGCCGCCCCTGCAACTGGCCTATCGCGGCCTGGGCGAGCTGGACGTGGTGATCTGCTACGGCCCGGTGATCGCTGTGAGCACCTACGTGCTGATGACCGGGCACTACGCCGCCGCGCCGTTCTGGCTGTCGCTGCCGCTGGGAGTGCTGATCGCCGCCTTCCTCTGGGTGAATGAGTTCCCCGACTACCATGCCGACCTGGGCGCCGGTAAGAACAACCTGGTCGCCAGGCTGGGCAAGCGGCGGGCCGCCCGGCTGTTGCCGCTGATCTACCTGGCGGGCTTCGGCCTGCTGGCGGCGTTGCCGTTACTTACCGGCATGCCGCGGGCGATATGGCTGGGGTTCCTCGCCCTGCCGGCGGCAGGGCTGGCCGTGTACTGGACCCTGCGGGACCCGCAAACCTTTCATCGCCACCAACCGGTGCAGCCCATGGCGCTGCTGGCTTTCGTGTTGTATTCCGCGGGCGTCGCCACCGGGGTGCTTATCGGTGCCTGAGCGCGGCGGCGCCGATCCACCGCTGCCGCAGGAGTTGGCGATGCGCCTGCTGGATCTCCTCGTCGCCGCGATAGCGCTGTGCGTGTTTATGCCGGTGATGCTGCTGCTGGGCCTGTTGATCCTGCTGACAGACGGGCCGCCCCTGCTGTACCGGGAGCAGCGCCTGGGGCGCCATGGAAAATTGTTTCCGTTCTACAAATTCCGCACCCTCAGGCCCGGCACGGCCGGCGCGCGCAGCATTGCGCCGGAGGATGATCCCCGTATCACCCCGCTCGGGCTGTGGCTGCGGCGCTGGCGCCTGGATGAGTTCCCGCAACTGGTCAACGTGCTGCGCGGCGACATGAGCCTGGTGGGGCCGCGGCCGCTGCCCCCAGCGCACGCGGCGGCCCTGCCAGGCGAGGTGCTCGATATCCTGCTGTCGGTGCGCCCCGGCATCACCGACCCCGCCGCCCTGCATTTCCTGGCCGAGGATGCGGTGCTGGCGGGGCTGGATGATCCGGAGGCGGTGTTCCTGGCGCGCTTCCTGCCCGCCCGGGCCCGGATGCAGGTCGAGGCGCTGGCGCAGCGCAGCTTTAGCGGCGATCTGCGCATTCTCGCGCGCACGATCGCGCTGCTGTGGTCGCCCGCCGCCCGGCGGGCGTCGGCCCGGGCCATGCGCGCCCTGCTCTGAGGCATTTTCCTCGGGTCGCTATGCAGGGTCAGGGCCTGTGCACTATGCTAGCCGGCCGGTTCGCCACCCGGACAGCCCCCAACCCACCAAGGAGTAAGTTGCGATGAGCAATCTGATGTACCAGGGCTCCGCCCAGACCTTCACTCACCACCTGAAAAACCTCTCGGCCATTCTCAAGGTCGCCGCCGCCAACGCCAAAGCCCGCGGCATAGACCCCGCCGTCCTGTTGGGCGCACGGCTGGCGCCGGATATGTTCCCGTTGACCCGGCAGGTACAGGTGATGAGCGATAACGCCAAGGGCTGTTGCGCCCGCCTGGCCGGGGTCCAGCCGCCGGTGTTCGAGGATACCGAGGCCACATTCGCCGAACTCGAAGCGCGCATCAAGCGCACCCTGGATTTTATCCGCAGCCTGAAGCCGGCCCAGTTCGCGGGCAGCGAGTCGCGGGCGATCGTCATGAAAATGCCCATCGGCACCCTGAGCTTCAACGGTGCGGATTACCTCAATGGCTGGGCGCTGCCCAATTTCTATTTCCACTACACCGCTGTCTACAGCATCCTGCGGCACAACGGCGTGCCCCTGGGCAAAATGAATTTCCTCGGCCAGGTCCCCGGCATGCAGATGACCGGCAAGATTGCGAAGATGATGGGGGCAAAACCCGGTGCGAAGGCGAAGAAGAAAAGCTGAGCCCTGCGAGCCTTCAGGCCGGGCGCAGCGCGGCGATCATGTCCGCGTAGCTGGCAAACCCCAGCACGGCTGTGATGCGCTCGCGAGCGGGAGTTGAGAAACCATACCAGCGCGGGCTTTGTGGCAAGCGCTAGCGGGTCAGGTGGCTGTATTTCCAGTGCGGCGCGAGTATCGTTGGCGCTTCTGGCAGAGGCAGGGGAGGCACGGCCATGTACGACCTGGTCATTCGCAATGCGAGCATAGTAGATGGTACCGGCAGGCCGTCCTTCAGCGGCGACCTGGCGGTCAGCGGCGGCCGGATCGCCGCCGTTGGCACGGTCGCGGGTTCCGGCAGGAAGGAAATCGACGCCGCGGGCAAACTGCTCACCCCGGGCTGGGTGGATGTGCACTCCCACATGGATGGCCAGGCCACCTGGGATCCCCTGTGCAGCCCGGCGGCCAATCACGGCATTACTACCCTGGTGATGGGCAACTGCGGCATCGGCTTCGCGCCCTGTGAGCCCAGCGATGAGGCCCACGACCGCCTGATCGCCGTGGTCGAGGACGTGGAAGACATCCCCGGCGCGGCGCTGCACGAGGGCGTGCGGTGGGATTGGGAAAGTTTCCCCGAGTACCTCGACGCGGTGGAGAAGTTTCCCCGCGCCATCGATGTCGGCGCCCAGGTTCCCCACTGCGCCGTGCGCACCTATGTCATGGGGGAGCGCGGCACCAATAACGAACGGGCCACCGCCGAGGACGTGGCCCGCATGGCCGCCATCGTCAGGGAAGGTATCGAGGTCGGCGCGCTGGGTTTCACCACCTCGCGCACCGAGTTGCATACCATCCGGGCGGGCGGCCCCATGCCGGGCACCTATGCGGACGAGGCGGAGCTGCTGGGTATCGGCAGCGCCATCGGCGAGTTGGGTGGCAAGGGCATTTACGGCCTGGTGTCGGATTTCAAGGACTGGGAACAGGAGATGGACTGGATGAAGCGCCTGTCCATCGAAAATCACTGCCAGGTGAACTTCGTCCTGTTCTTCCGCGAGGAGGGCGACTGGGACAGGGTGTTGAAACAGCTGGATTACGTGCGCCGCGCCAACGCCGGGGGCGCCCGCCTGGTGCCGCATGTGGGAGCGCGGCCGGTCAATATCCTGCTCAGCTGGGACGGCACCATCAATCCCTTCAGTTTCCACAGCAATTACGCGCGCCTGTCGATCATGTCCCACGCCGAGCGCCTCGCCGAGCTGCGCA
>JBFZEF010000233.1:0-4744 GCA_041307045.1 Halioglobus sp. | reverse complement strand
TACCCCTGTCATTTATCGCTTCCGGGCTCAGCGCCGCCGTGCTCGAGGAAGTCACGGTAACCGCCCAGAAGCGGGAAGAGAGTATCCAGGACGTGGGCATTGCCATCTCCGCGTTTACCGGTGATCAGCTGTCGCAGCTGGGCTGGACCAACGCCCAGCAGGTAACCGCAATGGCCCCGGGTGTGCAGACGATCCAGCCCAACGGAGAGGCCAACTATTCGGTTGCGGTTCGCGGGGTTGTCGCCAATGATTTCGCGACCAACGTGGAAAGCCCGGTAGCACTGTATATAGACGAGGTATATATCAGCCAGATGTCTGGCGCGGGCTTTATGTTATACGACATGGAGCGGGTGGAGATCCTGCGCGGCCCGCAGGGTACCCTGTTCGGGCGCAACGCCACCGGCGGCCTGGTGCATTTCATTACCAAGAAGCCGACCAAGGAACTGGACGGCTATGTCATGGGCACGGTCGGCGATTACGACAAGTACGGTGTAGAGGGCGCCATCGGTGGTGGCAATGACCTGGTGTCCGCGCGGTTCGCGGGGGTTATCAATAACGCCGACGGTTATATTGACAACTTCTACCCCGGACAGGGCGAACTCAACAATGCCAATGACGAGTCTTACCGGGCCCATGTTCTGTTTACTCCCATGGAGGACCTCGAGATTCTGTTTAACGTTCGCCACGGCGAGGAAAACATCGATACCGGCTTTTTCTATTACGTCTCCTCGGTTGATGACGGCAAGCTCACGCCTGGGGTTCCCAACCCGGTTCTGGATGGCTATGCGGGCAGTGGCGGCGATGTGTATTCCGGCAGCTATGATCGCCCCGGTTTCAACGAATTGGAAACGGACGGTTATACCGGTACGGTCAAGTGGTCCTTTGGCGATATCAACCTGACATCGATTACCGACTACTCCACTACCCAGCGCAGTTACATAGAAGATACCGACGCCTCCCCTGTGTCGTTCTTCCAGTTCTTTCTCACCACCGATGCCGAGCAGACTTCCCAGGAGCTTCGGCTGGATGGTGCCACTGACAATTTCACCTGGGTCGCGGGTTTGTACTACCTGGGCCTGGATATCGACGATAGCAACGGCTATCAATCCGATGCATTCAGCCTTACCGGCGGGTCCGCTATACCCGGTGCTATCGCGGGCCTCTATAATCCCTATACCTCTGAACTGGACTCCTACTCCGGGTTTGGCGAGATCGACTACAAGCTGACAGACACGGTCAACCTGATTTTGGGTGCGCGCTATATCGTCGACGAGAAGGATTTTGAATATTCCGACATTGGCGTGGATTTTCTGGCGCCCGACAGTCGCAATTTTGACGCCTCCAGGAATCTGGCGAACCAGGAAGTGGCTGGGTTCTACCAAGACAGTCGCAAGGACGAGGAGTGGTCAGGCAGGGCGGGGCTTAACTGGAGCTTCAGCGATGACCTTCTGCTGTATACCAGTTGGAACCTCGGTATACGCGGTGGCGGCTACAACGCCCCCATCATACCCCTGGCATTCACGGGGGACGAATATACCGATGAGATCATGTCCTATGACCCGGAGAAGCTTTACGCTTATGAAGTTGGATTCAAATCGACCATATTCGACGGGCTGGCGCGCCTGAACGGGGCCGCTTATTACTATGATTACCAGGACTACCAGGCTTTCTTTATTTTCGGAATCCAGACCTTCACGGTCAATTCGGATGCGGAGAGCCAGGGTGCCGAACTCGAGTTGATCAGCAGCCCCATCGATGGTCTCGATATTTTGCTGGGGGCCGCATATAACGACGTTGATGTCGACCTGCCTGGCGGCGGCACCAGCCCCTCGGTGGTGTCCCCCGAGTGGAATCTCAACGCGATGATCCGCTACGAGTGGCCCATGTTCGGAGGCTATCTCGCACTGCAGGGTGATACGGTTTTTGTCGATGACCGCGTCTTCGCCCTGACCGGTCTGGAGCCCTCCGCGGCGGATTCCTATACGGTCAGCAATGTGTCTGTCAGCTATGCCACCGAGGACAGGAAGTGGCTGGCGCGGGCGTTCGTGGACAACGTGACGGATGAAGAATACCTGGTGCAAACGTTCGACCTCTCGGGGCTGGCCAATTTCGGCATGACCGAGCAGTACTACGGTCGCCCCCAGTGGTGGGGCGTTTCCCTGCAGTACAATTTCGGGGGCTGACAGCGCTGTCATCGTTTGACCCGGAGCGAATAGTCCATGGCTGAACGCGACTACCGGAGCGACTACGGCAGTTTCAAGTGGCCTCGTCCCGAGCGCTTCAACTTCGCCCGGGACGTGGTTGATCGCTGGGCCGAGCGCGACCCGGAGAAACTCGCGTTGCTGTGGGTGGACGACGAGGGCGGGGAGGAGCGGCGCTCCTTCGCCGATGTCTCCGCCGCCTCCTGCCGCGTCGCCAACCTGTTGCAGGCCGCCGGCGTCCGCCGCGGCGATTACATCGTCATGATCCTCGGCCGCCAGCTCGCCTGGTGGGAGGTGTTCACCGCCGCCCTGCGCATGGGCGCCGTGATCAGCCCCGGCACCGCCCAGCTGTCATCGCAGGATATTGCCTATCGCGTCAACGCCGCCAGGGCTACCTGTATCGTTACCGACCAGGCCAATGCAGCCAAAGTTGACCAGGTGATCGGGCAGTGCCCCAGCCTGGCCGTGCGCCTGCTGGTGGATGGCGCGCGCGAAGGCTGGATCGATTATGGGCAGGGCGTTGCGACACAGAGCCCCGCGTTCGAGACCGTAGACAGCGCGGCCACGGATGAGGCCATGTGCTATTTCACCTCGGGCACCACGGGCTACCCGAAGATGTGTCTGCATGCGCACAGCTACGCCCTGGCCCACCAGACCACCGGCCGCTACTGGCTCGACCTGAAGCCCGATGACCTGCACTGGAACTGCTCCGATACGGGCTGGGCCAAGGCGGCCTGGAGCAGCTACTTCGGGCCCTGGTACCAGGGGGCCGCGCTGTTCGTTCACCATACCCACGGCTTCAGGGCTGCCCGCACCCTGCAGTTGCTCGAGCAATACCCGGTGACTACTTTCTGCGGCGCGCCCACTATTTACCGCATGTTCGTGCTGGAAAAACTCGCGCAGTTCAGATTTGCTGCGCTGCGTCACTGTGTCGGCGCCGGCGAGCCGTTGAATCCGGAAATTATCGAAACCTGGAAGCGCTCGACCGGCATTACCATCAAGGATGGCTATGGCCAGACGGAAACCGTGTTGCTCTGTGGCAACTACCCGGGCCTCGAGAGTCGTTTTGGTTCCATGGGTAAACCCGCTCCCGGCATCGACCTGCGGGTGGTGGATGCAAGCGGGGAGATACTGCCGGCGGGCGTCGAGGGTGATCTTGCCGTGCGGGTAAAGCCCGAGCCGCCGCTGGGCCTGTTCCTGGGTTACAAGGGGGAGGCGGAGAAGACCGCGGAGAGCTTCCGTGGCGACTGGTATATCACCGGCGACCGCGCCAGGGTGGACGAGGACGGTTACTACTGGTTCATCAGTCGCGCTGACGACGTGATCCTGTCGGCGGGTTATCGTATCGGCCCCTTTGAGGTCGAAAGCGCCCTTATCGAGCACCCCGCGGTAGCCGAATCGGCGGTGGTGTCCAGCCCCGACCAGCAGCGCGGCGAAGTGGTAAAGGCATTCGTCGTGGTGGCCCCCGGGTTTCAGCCAGGCGAGAAGCTGGCGCAGGAGCTGCAGGAGCATGTGAAGTCAGTAACCGCACCCTACAAATATCCTCGCCGGATCGAGTTTGTCGAGGAATTGCCCAAGACAGTCAGTGGCAAGATCCGGCGGGTAGAGTTGCGCGAACGGGAATGGCAGGCACACTGAACCAGTAGCGTTGATCGAGATAAGTGCAGGGCTGACGATTTTGGGCATAACGACAACAGGAAACCCATGACCGGACCATTGACCCATAGCCAGGCGGCGGGATCCTGCAGTGAACCGCTGCTGGACGCAACCATCGGGCAGGCCTTCGACAGCACCGCCGCGCGCTTCCCTGAAGTTGAAGCGCTGGTGGTGCGCCACCAGGGCATCCGCTGGACCTACCGCGAGTACCAGCGGGAAGTCGACAGGCTCGCCTGCGGGCTGTTGGCGCTGGGTATCCACAGCGGAGATCGCGTCGGCATCTGGGCCCCGAATTGCTACGAGTGGTGCCTGACCCAGTACGCCACCGCCAAAATCGGTGCGATCATGGTCTGCATCAACCCCGCCTACCGACTCTATGAACTGGAATATGCCCTCAACAAGGTGCAGTGCACGGCCCTGGTCACCGCGGAGCAGTTCAAGACCAGCGATTACCTGGGGATGCTCGCGCAACTGGCCCCGGAACTCGCCTCCAGTACCCCCGGGGAATTGCGCTCAGCCAAACTGCCGCGGCTGCGGACCGTGATTCGCATGGGCGCGGCAAAGAGTCCGGGCATGTTCAATTTCGGCGCTGTATGCGCTCTTGGGGGCGAGACTGAACGCGCGCGCCTGGGCGAAATCGCTGCCCGGCTGTCACCGTCCGATGCCATCAACATCCAGTTCACCAGCGGCACCACGGGCAATCCAAAGGGCGCCACCCTGACGCACCGCAACATCCTCAACAACGGCAAGTGTGTGGGGGACGGCATGCGCCTCACGGAGCGCGACCGGCTCTGTGTGCCGGTGCCGCTCTACCACTGCTTCGGCATGGTGATGGCCAGCCTGGCCTGCATCACCCATGGCAGCACCGCGGTGTTCCCGGGAGAGGC
>JBFZEF010000232.1:0-14856 GCA_041307045.1 Halioglobus sp. | reverse complement strand
ATGGGTATCGCCATTCGCGGGATAAACAGCCTGGTCACAGGCGAAAATGCTTTCGTGAACTCGGTGGGAATTTATCTCGACCAGTTCAGTGTGGCTTCTGTGCCCAACAATGTCGCCAACCCCAATCTGTCGGACATGGACCGGGTAGAGGTGCTGCGTGGCCCGCAGGGCACTTTTTTCGGCCGCAACGCTGTGGGGGGTGCGCTCAACCTCACCACCAAGAAACCCACCGACGAGTTTGAGGCCGAGGTCATTCTGGGCGGCGAAAATTACGAGGAGGGGGGCGACCAATATAATGCCACCGGCATTCTGAATATACCGGTTTCCGACGACTTCAGAATGCGTGGCATGGTCTATTACATGGACAGCGACGGCTATGTCGAGAATGCCTGCCGCAGCGGCGCCAGTGCCAGCGCTTGCCCGGCTGCCGCAGAAAACGATTTCACTCCCAACGGCGCGGACGGGAGCGGGCAGGATTCGCTGAATACCCGCTTGCATCTGGACTGGAACCTGTCAGACAAAACCAATGTTCTGGCGTCGGTCTATTACACCAGCGATAAACAGGACACGGATGAGAACGTACCCTCGGGCGTACTCGACCTGGACAGCATCGACACCTTCGGTATCACCGATGCTATCGATCCCGGAACCGGCTTCTGGTACAACGGCAATACGAGTGAATTGAGTCACGACCTCAGTGAAGAGACCGAGAACAAATCCACTGTCTCCATACTTAATATCAGTCACCAGTTCAGTGACCGGTTGGTAGCCAAATGGATTACGGGCTACATCGACGCCTCGCTGGATAGAACCTTCGATAACGATCTGGTAGGTGGTCTGGATGCACTGATTCGGAAAAACTCCTACGACGGCGACTCGTGGAGCAGTGAATTCCGGATGGAATTCACGCAGGACAAGTACGACTTCGTCGGCGGACTCATGTACGCCAGCGACCAGCAGAAACAGGACAATAATGTCGGGGTTTCGAGCCAGCCGAGCGCAACTCTGGGCGGGGTGGGATTACTGCCGCCATTTCCATCAGGCCTCGGATTGGCCCTCAACAACAAGCGATGGGAACTGGAGAGCTTTGCCGTATTTGGTGACATGACCTGGCATACCACGGATAAACTCGACCTGATCGTTGGCGCACGTTATACCAATGACTCGGTAAAATCCCGACTTCAGGCCTATGGCATCGGACCGACCTGTTGCTTCCCGGGGTCTCCCGGCTACCCCGGCGGCCCTGGTTTCGACTTCTTCCAGAGCTTTGAAAACTTTGAACGCCCGCCCGCTTCAGGCGACAACTCCTTTGATGACATCTCTCCACGATTTGTCGCTCGCTATCAGGCCACTGACGATGTCAATGTCTGGGGCTCGATCTCAAAAGGCTACAAGGCCGGCGGCCTGTCGCTGGGTAACGACACGAATGCCGATGACCAACCCGGGTTTACCGTTGACTTCGACGAAGAAACCATCTGGAACTATGAGGTGGGGGTCAAGAGTGAATTGCTCGATAACCGTTTGCGCTTGAACGGCTCGGTGTTTTACCTGGAGTGGTCCGACATCCAGATGGAGGCTTTCCGCTTCCTGACCGCTGGCGACCTGTCATCGAATTACGAGCAGACCATCAATGTGGAGGACGCCGAGGCATGGGGCGGTGAACTGGAGCTACAGGCGGCCATTACTGACCGGCTCACACTCTCCACCGCCGCGGGATACACCAATACGGAGATAACCAGTGATAGTACGGCCCAAATTACCGGGGGGTTCGAGGTCGAACTGCAGGGGCTCGATCTTCCCAAGGCGCCGGAATGGGTCTATAACGCCGCGCTGGAGTACCGGTTCCCGATCGCCAGCAATGAAATGTGGGTGCTGCTGGAGTTTATCCACCGGGATGGGCAGTATGCCGACATCGAGGCGCTGACCTATCAGCAGACGGATGGCCCCTCACCCAACCAGGGCTTTGCCCGTGATTCCATCGCCACCTACGGCGACTATCCCTTCAGAACGCCGGACTACGACCTGTGGAACCTGCGCGCTGGCTTCGATATGGATCACTGGAGCGTCACCGCCTACGTGCAAAACCTGGACGAGGAGGACTACTACACCGGTACCCAGGAGAACTTTGGTGCCAGCGGTTACCGCTTGCGGCCACATCCTCGCACGATTGGCGGCAATGTCACCTACCGCTTCTAGTCGATTGCGCCGGGTTTAAGCCCACAGGCAGTAGCGACCAACCCGGCCCCGGCCGGGTTTTTATTGTCCGACCATTTAAATCACAGCTCACTCCGCTGCCACCACCAAGTCGACTTATGCCGCCCACGGTCCACCAGCTTGTCGTCCAGCCATAAGGCCACACGGCGAAGGCGCGTGCCTGCCAGCAGTCTCCACAAGCGGTGATACCAGCGCCTGTAATCCCGGTTATAAGGGCACACGCGAATGCAGATTGAGCAGTCCGTATTCTGATTGGCCCAGAACTTGAAACACTTTTCCGCATCCACGGTCCACTTGGCGACGCCAATCAGGTTGGAACGGCCGTATACCCCGGTCGACGGCGCGGTAAACGGAATGGCTTTGGGCGGACAGGCTGTGGCGCAGCGATTACAGATGTCACAGAATTCCACCACACCGAACTTTTTTGGCTGACTGTGAACCAGGGGAATATCCGTAAAGATTCGACCCAGCCGCAGGCGCGGCCCGTATTCTGGCGTGATCAAAAGGCTGCTGCGCCCCACTTCGCCGAAACCTGCCTGGACGGCCAACGGGATAGCCAGGGACGAGTCATTCATGGTGGCATAGGCCCGGTAGCCCAGGTTGCGGATATACTGCGCCAGTGTCAGCAAAGTAAGCGCGTCATAGGAATAACCCAGGCCGGTAGCACTGCCGGACAGGGCCGAGGGCACGGTTTTGGTGAGGTCAACGTCCATGGACTCTCCCACCACGATCACGTGCGGAAGATCGTCCGGAATATCCGGGGGTTTGCTGGCCAGCGTCCGCTCGTCAAATATGCCGCTGTACATCCAGCGTTGATCGTAGGCACACACCCCGAACAGGTCGGCGCCACACAGCCCGGCCACTTTCCGTAGATCGGTCGTGGCCTGCCCGGGGCCATCAAATGCATAGGGCTCGGGCCAACCTTCCTCATGAGAACTGAAGTGATCAAAGAAACCTTCCTTGCGGCCCGTCTCACGGCGATTGATATCCCGCAACAGATTGGTTACATGCCAGGAGGCGTTGCGCAGCGCATAGTCACGCTGGCTGAAACCGTCGGTACGCCGGGAGCGAGCATCAGGCATAAAATAGCCCCGAAAAAAAGCCGATGCCTTGTCCGACATCACATCGGGATCCCAAAGGGATCGGCAGTAAATATCATTACGCTGGTCGAATTGCTCGAAGTTTTCCAGCACCTCGAACCCGGTCAGCTCATCGATTGGTTTGCGGTGGGGACTTTGCGATGCCATATCACTACCCTGACTTGCCAGCTCTGCCTATCTGTCGAAGTGTTGCAGCGATCAGAAGCCACATACACTCAGCGTCGGCGCACCGCTTGCAACGCGTGCATAACCCCACGCAACTCCGCCAGGCCCTTGAGGCGCCCTCCGAAGGAGTATCCCGGGTTCACGCCCTCCTGCCCGATTTCATCACCCAACAGATGGCCATGATCCGGACGCATGGGAATGCGGTCCGGGCGGCCCGAACTGCTCCTGCGGTCCTCTTCATCCAGCAGTGCATCGATCAAGCCCACAATATCGTTGTCGCCATCGAGATGTTCTGACTCGTAGAAAGAGCCATCGGGCTCCCGCTTGATATTGCGCAGGTGCGCAAAATGAATATGCGGACCGAACTCACGCACCATACCAATCAGGTCGTTATCCGCGCGCGCACCGAAGGAGCCGGCACATAGCGTCAGGCCATTGCTCGGACTCGGCACGGCGGTCAATATTGCGCGGGTGTCATCGGCCGTCGACACCACTCGCGGCAGTCCAAACAGTGAAAAAGGCGGGTCATCCGGGTGAATGCACATTCTCACTCCAACCGCCTCGGCCACCGGGATGACATCTTCCAGGAAAGCTATCAGGTTAGCCCGCATGCCCTCGACGCCGAGAGCAATGAACTCCGCGATTGCGCGCCTGATTCCCTGCCGATCATAAGAGCCCTCTCCTCCCGGCAAACCGGCAATGATGTTTTTCTCCAACAGCTCACGTTCAGGCGGCGTCATCGCGTCAAATCGCTGTTTGGCGCGCGCCAGTAAATCAGGATCGTAATCCGCCGCAGCATTGTCTCGCTCCAGCAGGTATACATCATAGGCCGCAAAGTCCGTCATCTCGAAGCGCAGGGCCTGGGCAGCATTGGGCAGCGTGTAGGTCAGGTTAGTGCGGGTCCAGTCCACCACCGGCATGAAATTGTAACAAATGACAGATACCCCGGCGGCACCAACATTGCGCACAGATTCCCTGTAGTTGTCGATGTAGCTGCGAAAGTTGCCACTGCGAGTCTTGATATCATTGTGCAACGGTATGCTTTCGACCACCGCCCAGCTTAGCCCATGGGACTCGATCTCGCGTTTCCGCAGGGCAATTTCCTCCTTGGACCAGACTGATCCGGTCGGTATCTGGTGGAGCGACGTGACAATGCCACGCGCACCGGCCTGGACAATTTTCTGCAGGCTTACCGGGTCACCCGGCCCGAACCACCGCCATGTCTCCAGCATGTCATAGATTCCTTATGTCATCGCTCTATTGTTGGAATAATAGCACCCCGAAATTGAACCACCCTGGCGGCCAACGCCTGTGCATTGCTTATCGCCTCGTCCATTGGCTTGCCCTGAAACCGGGCAGCCAGGTATCCGGCATTAAATGAATCGCCAGCGCCGGTCGTGTCCAGCGCAGAAACTCGCCGGGCCGATTTGACCACCTGCACACCGCCCGAAAAGGCGTGGGCCGTCAGGTCGGGTGCTTTTATCACCAGTTCCTGCGGCCCGAATCCAAGGTAAAACTCCCGGCATGCATCGACCTCCTCAATACCCCACAGCCGTGCATCGTCATCGAGGGTGGCAAGCACGGTGGTACAAAGCGGCAGTACCTGACGGCAATACTCCTGGGCCTGACGCTGATTTTCCCAAAGGTTCAGCCGGTAGTTTGGATCAAATATTACACCGCAACCGCGCTCGCGCAGCTGGTACAGCAGACCAACCAGGTTTTCGAAACCGCTGCGGCAAACGGCCAGGGTAACTCCGGTAAAGTAAAAGTCGGTTACTCCAGGCAGTTCCACTGCCTGGTCAAACAACTCCCGCGCAGGACTCTGCCCACGCCAATAGCTGAACTGACGTTCACCCATTTCGTCATTGCTAATGAGGTATAAACCGGGCTGCCTGTTTTCGAGGCGACGGATGTGACTGGTTTCGATCCGTTCTTCCCGCAACCGGGCCATGATGTCATCAGAAAGGGGGTCGTCCCCCAGGCATGTCAGGTACTCTACCGAAAGACCCGCCCGGGCCAGATAAACTGCGGTATTGAAACTGTCGCCGGCAATACCCCTTTGGTACAAACTGCCGCTGGGATCCTCGGCAAACTCAATCATGACCTCACCGGCGCAACAGATTTTGGGGGATAACGCCAAACGCATCACCTCTTCAGCCTGGACTGGCAGGCGGACTATTTTTTGCTCTTTTTACTCTTCTTGGCTTTCTTCACATGCGCCATCAGGCGCCGCTTGCGCTCCACCTGGCGGCCGGTCAGTTTGTTGCGCCGGTCAGCGAAAGGGTTCTCCCCGGTTTTGAACTCGATGCGCACCGGGGTGCCCACAAGTCCCAACTCGCGCCGGAACACTTTTTCCAGGTAGCGCTGGTAACTGTTGGGGACATTGCCGGTCTGGTTGCCATGGATAATGATTAGAGGCGGGTTCTGGCCACCGGCATGGGCATAGCGCAATTTGATGCGGCGCCCGTCCACCATGGGCGGCGGGTGATCAAACACCGCCCCTTCGAGAATCGTGGTGAGGGCATTGGTGCTGAGCTTGCGGGTGGCGGACTGGTAGGCCGCGTTGATGGACCTGTACAGCAGGCCCACGCCGGAGCCATGCAGTGCCGAAATAAAATGCGTATCGGCGTAGGCGGCGAACTGCAGGCGCCGGTTGAGTTCGCTCTTGATCCACTCGCGCTCGTCCGCCTTGATGCCGTCCCACTTGTTCACCGCCAGCACCAGGGCGCGCCCGGCGTCGATGCAATGACCCAGCAGATGCATATCCTGGTCCACGATGCCCTCGTGACCATCCATGACGAGGATCACCACATGCGCGTCATCGATGGCCTTGAGGGTCTTGACGATGGAAAACTTCTCCACCGTTTCCCGCACATTCTTGCGCTTGCGTACCCCGGCGGTATCGATCAGGGTGTACTTCTGCCCCTCGCGCTCATAGTCAACGTAGATGCTGTCGCGGGTGGTGCCCGGCTCATCGAAGACCACCACCCGCTCCTCGCCCAGCAGGCGATTGACGAGGGTAGACTTGCCCACGTTGGGCCTGCCCACCACGGCCACCCGAATGCTGTCCGGATATTCGCGTCGCTCAAGCTGCGGCTCTGAATCCGGAAACGAGGCCAGCACACTTTCGATCATGGCGCGCACGCCGCGACCGTGGCTGGCGGCGATGCCGTAGAGACTCGCCATACCCAGGGCGTGAAAATCGCTGGTCGCCACCTCCTCGTCGAGGCCGTCGATCTTGTTCACCACGAGGTGGAAGGCCTTGTTGCGCTGACGCAGGTGGCGGGCCAGTGCCTGGTCACCCGGGTTGAGGCCCTCGCGCGCATCAACGATCATCAGTACCGCGTCCGCCTCCTCGATGGCGGCCAGGGACTGCCCCGCCATCTGTGACTCTATGCCTTCCTCTTCTCCGCTGATGCCACCGGTGTCAATGACCACGAAGCGCCGGTTGCCAATGCGCGCCTCGCCATATTTACGATCCCGCGTGAGGCCGGGGAGATTGGCCACCAGCGCATCCCGGCTGCGGGTGAGCTGGTTGAACAGGGTGGACTTACCTACATTGGGGCGCCCGACAAGGGCGATAACCGGAATCATCAGTCCCTGGGTTTGATCTCGTAGGCGATGAGATCCCCGCTGTTCCCGTAGACATAGAGAATATTGTCCTCGCTCACCATATCGGCCCGTAGGCCGTCGCCATCCGCCTCGACCCTGCCGACAAACTCGCCGTCCACCTGGGAAAGGAAATGCACATAGCCTTCCTTATCGCCCACTGCCACATAACTGCCCACCGGCGTCGGTCGCGACAGCCCACGATAGGCCAGTGCGCCCTGCTGCCAGCGCTCCCCCTGGCCGGTGCGCTGGTAGGCATAGACAGTACCGTCCTCATCGGCGACATAGATATTGTTAAATCCCTGCGATACACCCGAGAACGAGGACACATCGTACTGCCAGAGTTTACTCCCGTCGCTGACGTTTAGAGCGGCTATCCGTCCCTGGTAACTGGCGACGAAAAGTTCATCGCCCTCCAGGGCCATCGTGCCATCGATATCCACTACCCGCTCGATCTCCGAACGACCCTGGGGAATGGCGATGCGCGCCTCCCAGGAAATACTGCCGGTGGCGATATCAAAAGCCAGCACGCGCCCATTGGCAAAGCCAACGTAGACCGTATCGCCGCTTACCAGGGGGCTGCCGCTGCCGCGCAGGGTCAGGGCCGGCACCGTGCTGTCATAGGTCCATGCCACCGCGCCGGTGGCGAAATCCAGGCCTTGCAGCTTGCCGTCAAGGGAGTGCACAACCACCATCGCACCGTTACTCTGCGGCACTGACATCACCTCGCCGCTGAGCCGGGTGGACCACAACACCTCGCCGGAATTAGCATCGACCTTTATCACGAAGCCATCGCTGCTACCGAGAAACAAGGCGTCCGCGTAAACGCCGACACCGCCCGACAGCGGGAACTCCAGCTCGACGTCCCAGAGGCTCTTGCCGCTGCGCTTGTCAAAAGCTTCGAGGCTGCCGTCTGAGGCGGCGACATAGATGGTGCTGCCGCTGATCACCGGCTGGATCTTGTAGAAACCCTCGCCCTGTCCATCGCCAACACCCTGGGACCACAGCTTGTCGATCTCCACCGTCTCCTCGATGTCGATCAGCTCGGCCGGTTGCTTGGGATCATCTTCGTCATCGAACTCGAACCAGCCCTTCATGGTGCTGCAGGCGCTCAGGCTCATGACCAGTGCGCTGGCAAGAAACCAGCGGGATCCCCTTTGCATTGCACTATTCCTCATTGCTGTTGCCAACGTCGGAAGCCGGCGCCGCAGTCTCGGCTCGCCCCTGCTCTGCGGCCTCGCCGGCCGCTGTCGACCTCGCCCTGGCCGGCTTGGGATTCAGCGCCAGTAATTTCTGCCGCACGGCGACCAGGTCAAGCCCGGTACCTTCGGCAGCGGACAGCGCCAGGGTGTAGGCGTCGCGCGCTTCGTCGCTGCGCCCCGCGCTCAGGAGAAGATCGCCCCGGGCTACCTCGTAGGAGGCCTGGTAGGGGCCCTCTTTACCCTGGGCCAGGATGGCAAGGGCCTGGTCGACCTCGCCGCTGGCGCCCAGCACACGGGCGAGACGCAGCTGAGCGATACGCTCAACGTCACTGCCCTTGTCCGCCTTGCCCAGCACCCAGCGCAACTGGGCCTGGGCCTGGGCCAGGTCGTTGCGGTCCACCGCAACCCTGGCCAGCTGCAGCGCAGCGAACTGGGCATAGGTGGTGGTGCTGTAGTCCGCCTTGAGCTGTTCAGCCAGTTGCATCGCTATTTTCTCCTGCTCCGCGGACAGTGCCGGCACACTGAGGGCCTGCAACACACGCTGGTAGAGGTCGGAAGCATTATCGGACTGGTTTTCCCTGAAATCCTTCCAGCCCTGGTAGCCAAACCCCAGGCCGAGGGCGAGGACGATCGCGACGATGGTGGAGCGCCCGTTCTCACTCCACCAGCGGCGTAGTGCTTCTACCTGTTCATCTTCGGTACGATATGGTTCCACGTCTGACTATTCCTCTTGCCCGATATAATCCGCAAACGCTGCCCGCAGCGTTGCATCCAATTGCACAATGGGCACGCTGAGCTGCCCTGTTTTATCGCCCTGCGCCGCACCGTCGCGCAGAAACTTTACCGTCACCGACTGCGCCAGGACCTCATCCTCACCCCAGATCAGCGCCACCCGCGCACCACTCTTGTCAGCCCGTTTCAGCTGGCTCTTGAAGCTGCCTCCGCCGGTGTGCTGCACGATCACCAGCCCAGGCAGGCTGTCGCGCACGCCCTCGACCACAGCCAGGGCCTGTCGATGCGCCGCCTCGCCCGCGGCTACGACGTAGACATCGGCCTGCGCGCCGGCCGCGCTGTCCACGCTGTGCAGTTCCTGCATCAACAACACCAGCCGCTCCATGCCCATGGCGAAACCCACGGCCGCTGTCGCCCTGCCGCCCAGCTGTTCCACCAGGTTGTCGTAGCGACCGCCGCCACACACGGTGCCCTGGGCGCCCAGCCGGTTGGTCACCCATTCGTATACGGTCTTGTTGTAGTAGTCCAGGCCGCGCACCAGCCGGGTATTGACCACATAGGGCTGCCCCGCGGCCTGCAACAAATCGCACAGGCGGGCGAAATCGCCATGCGATTCATCGTCCAGGAAGTCGGCCATCGACGGCGCATCATCGAGGACGCGCCGGGTTTGCTCAGCCTTGCTGTCCAGAATACGCAGCGGGTTAGTGTGCAGCCGGCGCTGGCTGTCCTCATCGAGGGCGTCCACATGCGCTTCCAGGTAAGCCAGCAGTGCAGCACGGTAAGCCCGGCGCGCACTGCTGTTACCCAGCGAGTTGAGCTGCAACTCCACGCTGTCTGCCAGGCCCAACTGGCGCCAGAGTCGGGCGCACAGCAGGATGTGCTCGGCCTCCATATCCGGCGTGGCGATTCCGAACGCCTCCACTCCCACCTGGTGGAACTGGCGCTGGCGCCCTTTCTGCGGGCGCTCATAGCGAAACATCGGGCCGGCATACCACAGGCGCTGGGGAACGTTGAGCAAGCCCTGCTGGATCGCAGCGCGCACGCAGCCTGCAGTACCCTCCGGGCGCAGGGTCAGGCTGTCGCCGTTGCGATCGTCAAAACTGTACATTTCCCGTTCGACGATATCCGTGATCTCGCCGATGGAGCGGCTGAACAGCTCGGTCTTCTCGATGAGGGGCAGGCGAATCTCGCCGTAGCCATAACTGGCGAGCAAGCGGCTTGCCGTCTGCTCGAGCAGGCGCCAGTGTGGGGTCTCGTCCGGCAGGATATCGTTCATCCCACGGACAGCTTGTATATTACTCACGCGCTCTCCAGTGCTCGCTTGCTGCTCAGTTGGACGATTTGTGGATAAGCTTTTCGTCCAGCGCGGCCCGCTGCTGCTCGAGTACTGCCGCCCGCTGCCGAATCACCTGTTCCAGGTGATCGATAAAGTCGCTGTTGCTGACCTTGTGATCAGGTTCGCCTGCCACATAGATGAGGTTGTTGGGCGTGGCGCCGGTCAGGCCGACATCCGCCTCCCGGGCCTCTCCCGGGCCATTGACAATGCAACCGATAACAGCCACATCCATCGGGGTGCGGATATCTTCCAGCCGCTGCTCCAGCATATTCATGGTGCTGATCACATCAAAATTCTGGCGCGAGCAACTGGGGCAGGCGATAAAGTTGATACCGTTGGCTCGCAGGTTCAGGCTCTTGAGAATCTCGAAGCCCACCTTTACCTCTTCCACCGGGTCGGCCGCGAGGGAGATGCGAATGGTATCGCCTATACCGTCCATCAACAGCATGCCCAGACCCACAGCGGATTTCACCGTGCCGCCTCGCAGGCCGCCCGCCTCGGTGATTCCCAGGTGCAGGGGCTGCTCGATTTCACGGGCCAGCAAGCGATAGGCCTCCACCGCCATGAACACCTGGGACGCTTTCACACTGACCTTGAAATCCGGGTAGTTGAATTTCTCCAGGATCGCCACATGGCGCATGGCGGACTCCACCAGGGCGGCGGCTGTGGGCTCGCCATACTTGCGCTGCAGGTCCTTGCCCAGTGAACCGGCATTGACACCGATGCGGATAGGGATGCCCTTGTCCCGGGCGCTGTCTATCACTGCCCGCACCTTGGCGTCGCTGCCGATGTTGCCGGGGTTGATGCGCAGGCAGTCCACGCCGTATTCGGCGACCTTGAGAGCGATCTTGTGGTCAAAGTGGATGTCCGCCACCAACGGCACCTCCACCTGGGCGCGAATCTGCCGGAACGCCTCAGCCGCCTCCATGCTGGGTACCGAAACCCTGACAATATCGGCGCCGGCGTCAGCGATAGCGCGCACCTGCGCCACCGTTGCCGCCACGTCGCAGGTTTCCGTATTGGTCATGCTCTGTACGCTGATCGGCGCATCGCCACCCACAGCGACTTTGCCAACCATAATCTGGCGGCTAACACGCCGCTTGATCGGATTGACCGCTTTCATTCGTCACCTGTCCTGGAGTAATCAAGGGCCGCAGGACCCATCACGCCTGCGTCCGCGGGGCTCGCGGAGGCCGGCGCCGGTTCTGGCGGCACCGTCTGCCACCACCAGACAGCCGTTACCAGCAACGCCAGCAGGACCAGGCCGATAACCACGCCGGGACCGGCATACCGCCGCTGCCGCAGCGGGCGCGATTGCACTGTCCTGGGCGGAGGCTGCTCCTCCTCTCCCCGCAGGCGATCGTAGGCATTGAGCAGGCGTTTCTCATCAACGCCCACCAGTTTCCCGTAGGCCTTGACGTAGCCACGGGCGAAGGCGGGATGACGCAGTGCCTTGTAGTCATCGCGCTCGATGATGGCAGGGTAGCCGGGCATCAGGTGCAGGAGATCGGCCACCTCCCGTGGGGACAGACCGCGCGACTCCCGGGCGGCCTTCAGCAGCGCACCGGGTGTCACGAAGGCGTCCAGCTGGATGTCGCGATCAGCGTTCACGGCGCTACAGACCGTTTGTAAGCCTCATACTCCACTGAATCCGGGTAGAGGTTTTTCAATGCCAGCGCGTAGCTGCTCTCCTCATTCAGTTGGCCGGACTCCCGCGCGAGCCTGACACCGAGCCAAAGGCCTCGGGCACTCTGTTGGCGGACCACGCTGCGATAGGTATCGTAGTACTTGCGGGCATTGGCCAGATCACCGGCGTCATAGCGCAAATGGGCCAGTTCCAGCAGGGCGACGGCATTGGTGCGATCCATTGCCAGCGCCCGCACGAAGGCCGCTTCCGCGCCCTCGGGGTCAAACAGTTGAACGCGGCACAGGCCCAGGTTGACAAATGCCAGTGGGCGGCCGCTGTAGAGGCTGTCCTTGATCACTATCTCCAGCTGGCTGGCGGCTTCCTTGTAACGCTGCTGGGAAAAGAGGAATGCCGCGAAATTATTGCGCGCCCTGGAAAAACTCGGGTTGACGCTCAGCGCCTTCCTGAAATTCTCCTCGGCCAGTTCGTACTCGCCGGTGCTCTGGTACACCAGGGCGAAGGCTTCGTAGACATCGGCATTACTCGGATCGATGTCATAGGCGAGCTGGAGATTGCGCTTGGCGGCCTCCCAGTTGCCCTCACCGATGTATTGCCGGGCCAGCTCGACGCGTTCCTGTAGCGCCTTTTCGGGCGAGTACTTCTCGGTAAAACCGCCCTCAGTGGTCGTGATACAACCCGCCACCAGGGCAAGCAGCGCAGACAGGACGAGGTTTTTCAGCTTGTATTTCATGGCAGCCTTACCTTACTTGAATCGCCTGGATGTGTGCCGCGGCGCGATGGCGCTCGCTGCGCCGCGTGCGATCGACCACCTGCCCAACCAGCTGGCCGCAGGCGGCATCGATGTCGTCACCCCGGGTTGTGCGCACCGTCACCACGAAGCCGGCGTCCACCAGCACCTGCCAGAACCGGCTTACCGCGTTACCGCTGGGCCGCTGGTAACCGGACTGGGGGAACGCATTGAAGGGGATCAGGTTGATCTTACAGGGAAAGTCCCGGAGCAGCACGGCCAGGTCCCGGGCCTGCTGCGGCTGGTCGTTAACCCCGGCAATCAGCGTGTACTCCACCGTCACCACCCGCTTGCTGTCGCGCTGCGCGGCTATGTAATTGCGGGCACTCTGCAGCAACATGGCGATGGGGTACTTGCGGTTGATCGGCACCAGCTCATTGCGCAATTCGTCATTGGGCGCGTGCAGGGAGATGGCCAGGGACACCTCGCTCACCTGGGCCAGCCGGTCCAAAGCCGGCACGACGCCGGACGTGCTCAGGGTCACGCGCCGCTTGGACAGGCCATAAGCCAGGTCCTCGAGCATCAGGTCCATGGCCGCGACCACATTGTCAAAATTGAGCAGTGGCTCGCCCATGCCCATCATCACCACGTTGGTGACGATACGGCCGCTGCCGCTGCGGAAGGCGTCGTAGGACTTTATGGCCAGCCAGACCTGGCCGATGATCTCGGCCGCGCTGAGGTCGCGCTGGAAGCCCTGCTTGCCGGTTGAGCAGAAGCTGCAGTCAAGGCTACATCCCACCTGGGAAGAGACGCACAGGGTGGCGCGCCCGGCCTCGGGAATCAGCACGGTCTCGATCAGCCCGCCGCCATCCACCCGGATAATCCACTTGCGGGTGCCGTCGCTGGAGTCGTGCTGGCTGACAATCTCCGGCGGCCTGACCTCGGCGATGGCCAGCAGTTTCTCCCGCAGGACCCTGCCGAGGTTGGACATTTCACCGATATCGGTAACGCCCGCGTGATGGATCCACTTCAGCACCTGCTGCGCACGGAACTTCTTCTCGCCGATATCGAGAAAGAACTGCTCCATCTGGCGCAGCGAAAGTCCCAGCAGGTTGACCCTGGTGAGCGGCGCGGCGCTGGCAGTGGCTGGCATCATGGCTCGACGTGTTGGCGGCTGCGGCGCTCGACTAGCGATCGCATATCTCGCTGGCGGCGAAGAAGTAGGCGATCTCCCTGGCGGCGGACTCGGGTGAATCCGAGCCGTGCACCGCGTTGGCGTCGATGGAGCTGGCAAAATCGGCCCGAATGGTGCCCGCGGCTGCCTCCTTGGGGTTGGTCGCGCCCATCAGTTCGCGATTTTTCGCCACCGCGCCCTCGCCTTCCAGTACCTGCACGAACACCGGCCCGGAGGTCATGAACTGGATCAGGTCGGGAAAGAAGGGACGCTGGCGGTGCTCGGCATAGAATCCGCCGGCTACCTCATCGCTCAGGCGCAGCATCTTCGCGGCCACGATGCGCAGGCCGTTGGTCTCGAAGCGCGAGTAGATCTTGCCGACGATGTTCTTGCCGACAGCGTCCGGTTTGATGATGGAAAGCGTGCGTTCTACCGCCATGAGTGGTCTCCTTGTAAGATTGTTGCGGGTGTGCGCGGGTGTTGCGGGTGCCGATTCGCAGGCCGCCGTTTACCCGAGCGCCAAAAGCCGCGCAATTATACGGATTTTGGGGCCGGGTTTCACCCTGTATCGCCGCTGCCGGGAAGATTGTTTCTCTTTTAAATCAGCGACTTGGAAAACCACAACTGAAATAGCGGAATATTACTGCGGCCCGCGCTGCCCCAATCAGGCCGAGGATTTCCGCAACTGTTCCACAGCGTGGCGCAGGCGCGCCACCGCGACCTCGACATCGGCGGCGCTGGTAAAGCGGCCGAAACTGAAGCGCAGGGAGCTATGGGCGAGCGCATCGGGCAAGCCAATGGCGCGCAACACATGGGACGGCTCCAGGCTGGCGGAGGTACAGGCCGAACCGGTGGAGAGGGCCAGCTCCCTGAGCGACAGCAGCAGCACCTCGCCCTCGACGCCAGCCACGCTGATATTGATCGCCCCCGCCAGGCGCTGCTCGGGGTG
>JBFZEF010000231.1:0-11113 GCA_041307045.1 Halioglobus sp. | reverse complement strand
CCGGGGTGATTCGCTTCTATCCCGAGGGCGGCTCCAGCGGCGGCGATATCGACATGATGCGCCCCGATGGCAGTGGGGCGACCGTCGCGGTTGACTGGCTGGTGGGGAGCGTGCGCCAGGTGACCAATGTTGTCGACTGACATCGTGCCGGGCGGGTCGCGGCCGGCGGCCTGGCGCCGCGGTGGCGCCTGGGGATGCGGCCGCAGCCGCGCAGGGGGCTTCTCGCTGCTGGAGATGGTCGTGGCCATGGCGATCCTGGGCCTGGCCCTGGGCGCGCTCTACCAGGCGGCCAGCGGCGCCACCCGCAATGTGCGTTCCGACGAGCGTTTCGCTTACGGCGTGGAACTGGCGCGCACCCTGCTGGCAAATTATGCGGTGCTGCCCCCCGGGCGGCGTGAGCAGCGGCGGTGAGACCGCCGGTGGCTTCAACTGGCGGGTGGAGACACGCCCGATCGATCTCGGGCGCTCCGCGCTGGCGGCAGCCAGCCTGTACGATATCGAGGTGGCGGTGCGCTGGCAGGATGGCGTCAGGCGACGCGAGGTGGTGCTCAACTCGGTGGTTGAGGGGACACTGCAGCCATGAGATCGGTATCCAGTGACAGGAGTGTGAGCGCAGGCTTCACCCTGGTGGAGGTCGTGGTGGCGCTCGCCATCCTGTCCCTGGTCATGCTGGCGACGATCACCGGCCTGCGCACCCTGGCCAATACCCAGGTCAGCCTGGACCGCATGACGGAGCGGGTCGATGGCATTCGCGCCGTGAGCAGTTTCCTGCGCGATACCATGGAGTCGGCCGCGGTCGGCAGCAGCGGCGGCGGTGGCCTGGCGATGGGCGGTGGGGGCAGCAGCCGGGAATCGGCCTACCTGGAGATAGCGCCGGATGGCCTTGCCTGGAAGTCGACCATCCTGATCGGCGAGCGCTTCGGGGGTAGTTACCTGCTGCGCGTGGCCCGGGAAGATGAGCAGCTGGTGCTGCGCTGGCAGGAGGGCGATGCCTCCGGTCGACCGCAAGACTGGAGCCAGGCCCAGGCGCGCACGCTGGTGGAGGGCTTGCAGGACTTCGAGGTGTCCTGGCGCGAGACTATCCAGGGCGACTGGCGCCAGCAATGGCAGCAGGGCGACAAGGTCGGTTGGGTGCGCCTGCAGGTGAAGGCCGCCAACCGCTACTGGCCGGAGCTGATCATGCAGGTGCCGCAGTAGTGCGCTGGCGTGCTGGTCATGCTGGTCAGGGCCGGGGCCCGGCGCCGACGCGGCAGGCTGGCGTCGCGCTGGCTATCGTCGTCTGGTTTATCGCCGGCATGTCCCTGCTGGTGGCGGGAATCGTCGCCCAGGCCCGGGTGGATGCCCGGATGGCCCAGCTACACGTGGCCCGGGCGAAGGCGGTGGCGGCGGGCGACGGGGCCATCCAGCTGATGATGGTCGATCTGCTGACGGCGCAGGCCGAGGGCGGCGAGTTGCCGGTGGGCAATTACCGTTTGGGGGATATCGAGGTGAGAGTGTCAATGGTGCCCAGCGCGGGCCTGGTCGATCTGAACAGCGCCCCTGCGGAGGTGCTGGCCGCCCTGTTCGGTCTGGTGGGCGGCCTGGGTGAGGAAGACGCGCGGTTGCTGGCCCAAAGCGTGGTAGAGTCGCGCGGCGCCGGGCCGGGGCAGGGTGGCGCAAGGTTCGATGCCGTCGAGGATCTGCTGCGCGTTCCCGGTGCGAGCCGCGCCCTGCTTGATGCCGTGCGGGATTTTATCGTCGCGGGCGGGCCCGGCCAGGGCGCTACTGACTGGGCGCTCGCGCCGGAGGCGCTGCTGCAGGTGCTCGCCAAGGCCGACCCGGCCCAGGCGGAGATCGCGCGCCCGCGGCGCGGCGGTGCGGCTGCCAGCTACCCCCGGGCAGCGAGCGCTCAGGCGGCGGTTACGGCGAGCGCCTGGCGGGCGGACGCCATTGTGCGCTACGGCGATACACTCTGGTTGCGCCGGCGCTGGGTGGCGCTGGGGACGAATCCCGCCACCGCGCTCCCCTGGTACACGACCCGCACGGAACCGCCGCGGGTGTTGGCGCAAGACAGTTACCTGGCAGGTGGATCAGCAGATGCTTGAGAAGGGCCAGAACTGGGAATTGTTCGGCTACGACATGCGCCATCTCGGCGGCTACTGGAGCGCCGCCTGGCGCGATTTACTGTGGGCGCACGATTCGCCGGTGCGGGTGCGGCTGGATGAGCCGGTGGCCGTGCAGGCCGCCGGTGGCACCACCTGGTACCAGGGGGGCGCGCCCACTGCCGGCAGCGCGGCCTCCGGCTGCAGGGCGGTGCTGCTGCCGGATGAGCTGGTGCTGAGCAAGCAGATCCGGGTGCCGCTGCAGGCGGAGGGTGAGCTCGACACCCTGCTGGGACTGGAAGTGAAGTCCAGCAGCCCGTTCAGCGGCGCCGATACCCGCTGGGGCTGGAGCGTGGTGGCGCGGGAGGAGTCCGCGCTGCGGGTTGCGCTGGCCATTGTCAGTGCCAGCGCGACCCAGGCGTTTCTCAGCCGCGAATACCCGTCCCGCGACAGCAGCGACCAGGAAATCTGGGCCGACGTCGCAGGCGTGATGGTGGTGGTGCAGGGTTTTGGCGAAGGCCTGCGGGAGCGGCGCTATCGCCGGCGCCTGCTGCAGTGCGCCGGGCTGCTGGCGGCGATAGCGCTGTTGTTGCTCGCCATGGCCGGCGCGGCGGCGGCGTTCAAGGGCGCCGAGTTGCAGCGCCTGGAACAGGCGTTCGCCGCCGCTTCCGACAAGGCCGCGGAAGCGTCACGGCTGAAGGCGCTGCTGGCGGTGGCCAACGAGACCATCGGCGCCGCCAACCAGGTAGTGGCGCTGTACCCCAATCCCCACGCGGAGCTGGCGCGGCTCACGCGCCTGTTGGGTGACGATACCTCGATCAGCAGCTTTGCCATGGCGGGGCCCGATATACGCCTGCGCGGCAAGGCGGGGAACGCGGCCCAGGTGATGCAGCTGCTCACGGATGAACCCGGCTACCGCGACGTGGTGGCGCCCCAGGCCATCTCCCGGGTCGCGGACGGCCAGGAGCAGTTCTATCTCAACTTCCGGGCAGGTGACGAGGTGGCGCAATGAGTTGGCTGCGATCGCACCGCCGCACCGCCTGGATCTGCGGCGTCACCCTGCTGTTGCCGCTGCTGGTTTACCTCAACGCCATGGTCGGTTTCTGGGGCATGTACCGGGATGCCCGCTCCGGTATCGAGCGCCTGGAGCCGCGCGTTGCCCGCCTGCAGGGCCTGATCGATTATGAAGACCAGCTGCGCGCCGCGTCCGCCGCGGTCGATTCCAAGGTGCTGGAGCTGGTCTACCCGGCGACGGATGACCAGGCCACCGTGGCCGCCGCGCTGCAGACCAATGTGCGTGATATCTTCGGCGAGGCCGGGCTTTCGGTCAGTAACAGCCAGGTGCTGCCGGCGCGGGCGCAGGGCAATTTTGATTACGTCGGGGTAAAGCTGACCGTGACCGGTGACCTGCCGGCCCTGGATGAGGCCCTGGCCGCCATTGCCGCCTACCTGCCCCTGGTGCTGGTGGAATCCCTGGAGGTCTATCCCGCCCGGGCCGCCCGGGGCCAGGGCGAGGGCGAGCAGCAATTGCTTACCGCCAACATCCAGGTACTGTCGCTGAGGGCTGCGCAGTGAACTGGCTGCGCCAGCTCGGCGGCCGCTACCGGGTCGGCGATGATCCCCTGCGTACCCTGCGCCGGATAGAACTGGTGGCCCTGCTGCTCGGGCTGCTGCTGTGCCTGCAACTGGCCTGGGGCGGGCTGCGGCTGCTGACGCTGGCGGCTCCCGGGCCGGTGGCGCCCGCGGCGGATTCACTGCAGGTGCCGGCGGTGGTGGCCCCGGTGATTGTCGCCGCCGCCGGGCGCAACGAGATCATCTCCCGGCCCCTGTTCTGGAGCAGCCGTCGCCCCGTCGACACCGTGGCGGCCCTGGCCGATCCGGATAGTCGACCTGGTGAGCTCCAGGGGGTGAAACTATTGGGTTTGTTCGGCAGCGGCAAGCAGGCGGGTGTCATCGCGTTGGTGCAGGACCAGAAGCGGCGTATATTGCTGGGAGATACTGTCGAAGGCTGGACTCTCGAGTCGATCACGCCCCGCACGCTGGTGGTGTCCAACGGCGGGCGCAGCGAAACCCTGGCCCTGCAGCAGGGCACCGTGACCGCACGCCCGCCCCGCGCGGCCGCCGCAGCCGCGAGTCAGGGCGAGAGCCGGGCCAAGGCAGCCGATGGATCGTCCGTCGATAATCGTCTGCAGGGCGCTGCCGCGGGCCTCAAGCTGCGCAAGCGTGAGCCCGGGGCCGCGGTGGCGCCGCCAGCAGCGGATACGCCGGCCCCGGCGGCCGCGGCTGAGGCCGACGCCGAGCGGACCCTGGGCCTCGGGCCAGGGGGCTAACAATGAAAAAAGCAGCGCAAAAACACACGGGACGAGTGGGAACATCCATGCTGAAGAAATTTAATGCCCTTGCGGCCATCATGCTGCTGGCCAGTTGCACCACCAGCGACACCGCCCCGGATACCACTGCGGCGGCAGCCCCGGTGACCCCGCGGGTGGATGCGTCGGCGCCACTGGCCACCTCCGCGGCGGCGCTGGCAGACTCGGCGGCGGAAGAAGAACAGGCGAGCGCCCCGACCCTGTTCCGCGGCACCGACCAGCAGGTGCGAATGCCGCCGGTGACAGAGCCGATCAGGTTCGTCGGTGAAGACGTCAGCATCAATTTCGAGCAGGCGCCGCTGAGTGAGGTGATGCACGCCATCATGGGGGATATCCTGCAACTGGACTACGTGGTCGACCAGCCGGTGAACGGCGAGGTGACCGTGCGCACCCGCACGCCGATCCCGCGGCAGGAACTGTTCGGCGTGCTGGAGTCCCTGCTGCGCGCCAATAATGTGCTGATCATCCGCGGCAGCGACGGGCGCTACCTGGTGACCGGCTCCGCCAACGGCGCGAAGCTGGCGCCGGGCGTATCCAACCCGCGCAGCGCGGGCGCCGGTTTCAGCACCGTTATCGTGCCCCTGCAATATATCAGTGCCGCCAATATGGCGGAGATCCTGCAGCCGGTGGCAGACCCCGAGGCCTTCGTGCGCATCGACAATGTGCGCAACCTGTTGATGCTGGCCGGCACCCGGGCCCAACTGGACGGCTGGCTCGACATGGTGTCGACCTTTGACGTGGATATGCTCGCCGGCATGTCCGTGGGCATCTTCCCGCTGCAGAACAGCAGCGTGGCGGAAGTGAATGTGGCCATTTCCGCGCTGTTGTCCAGCGGCGGTGGCGAGGGCGGTGAGGGTGGTGACTGGTCCAGGCTGATCAGGGTCATCCCCATCGAGCGCCTGAACAGCCTGCTGGTGGTAACGCCCCGGACCCACTACCTCGACATCGTGCAGAAGTGGATCGAGCGCATGGACGAGGCCTACTACTCGGAAGCCGATATGCGCCTGCACGTCTACCCGGTGCAGAACACCTCCGCCGAGCGACTGGCAACATTGTTGAACAGTATTTACTCCGGCACTATGACCCAGGAGTCCGGCGCATCCATTGCGGACACCGTCTCCGGCACTTCCGGCGGCTTTGGCGGCAGGTCCGGAGTAGCCCCCGGCATGGCCCGGGAGTCCATAGGCACCTCCGGCGCATCTGCTTTCGGTTCCCAGGGCGGATCTGGTTTTGGTTCCCAGGGTGGATCTTCCATCGGTTCCGCAGGAGGATCGCAGTCCGGGTTCGGCGGCTCAGGCGGCGATAGCGGCGGCGGCATTTCCACCGTGACCATGGCCGGGGGTGAGGACAACCCGATGTTCGGCAATGTGAGGGTGGTCGCGGACGAGGAGAACAACTCGCTGATGATCTACTCCACCGGCCTGCAGTTCCGGCTGATCAAGACCGCCCTGGACCAGCTCGA
Organism: Halioglobus sp.; assembly: GCA_041307045.1. GTDB lineage: Bacteria > Pseudomonadota > Gammaproteobacteria > Pseudomonadales > Halieaceae > JARRPM01. The sequence goes on along the minus strand of JBFZEF010000231.1, from coordinate 5,201 downwards.
TGTGGAGGCCACCCAGGTACTGATCGAGGCCAGCATTCTCGAGGTTACCCTCACCGACAAGATGCGCTACGGGCTGGAGTGGACCTTCAACAACGCGCTAGGTGACGGCTACAAGGGCACCGGCCTGTTGACGGAAGGCGCATCCGATATTTTGTCGGCCACGGTGCCGGGCTTTTCCTATGCGGTGGCCGACAGCGCCGGGAACATCAATGCGGTGTTGAACGCACTGGCCGAGGACAACCTGATCAATGTGATCTCCTCCCCCTCGGTGATGGTACTGGATAACCACGACGCCTTTATCCACGTGGGCGACCAGGTACCCATATTCTCCGCCACTACCACAACCGATGGCGGCGTCCAGACCCAGTCGGTGGAGTACAAGGACACCGGTGTCCAGCTCAACGTGCGCCCGTCGGTGAATGCCGGCGGCCTGGTTACCATGCAGATCGAGCAGTCGGTGACGGATGTGGGGCTAATCGATGCCGCCACCGGCCAGCGCTCCTTCCTCGAGCGCAGTATCATGAGCCGGGTGTCCGTGCGCTCCGACGAGTCCATCGTGCTGGGCGGCCTGATCAGGGAAAATGCCACCAACACCGAAGCGGGTATACCCCTCCTGTACAAGCTGCCGGTGTTGGGCCCCCTGTTTGGCACCACCGACAAGGAGGATCGCCGCACCGAGCTGCTGGTCATCATTACGCCCAGGGCCATCTATAACGAGGAGGACCTGCGCAAGGTCAGCGACGAGATGCGCTCCCAGATCCGCCATATGGAATTGATCGAACTGCCCGACAACTGAGCCGTGCTGGTCTCCGTCCACATGCCCAAGACCGCGGGCCTGAGTTTCCGGGCCTCCCTGGAGGCATGTTTCGCGGAGGGCTTTCGCCACGACTATCGGGATTACCCGCTGGCGCAGGAGGCCCATGTGCGGCGCCGGCAGGCCCTGGACTGGGGACGGGCGGCGCAGGCGGCGGACTTCGCTGGCGTCACCTGCGTGCACGGCCACTTCCTGCCCCTGAAGTACCTCGAGCTCGCCCGTACCCTGCCCTGCACCTTCGTGACCTGGTTGCGCGAGCCGGTGGCGCGGCTGGTCTCCCATTATTATTACTGGCAGCGCGCCTATGACCCCGCCTCCGACCTGACGTCCCCCCTGCACCGGCGAGTAATAGATGAGGGCTGGTCCCTGCAGCGCTTCTGCCTGGCCCCGGAATTGAGAAACGTCTATTCGGAGTTTCTCTGGGGCTTTCCCTTGGAGCAGCTGGATTTCATCGGGATTACCGAGTTTTTCGCGGATGATTTGCGGTATTTTTCACAGCGGGTGCTGGGGAATAAACTGCAGGCCCACACGTTGAACCGGCGCACCGAGGCGGGGGGAGCCGCCCCCCAGGACAGTTTAAACGCCGCCGCCAGGGCGGAAATCGAGGCCTGGCATGCGGCCGATATGGCCCTGTATCGGCAGGCGCTGGCGCTGCGCAAGGCTCGTTGCTAGCTGCGAACCCCGCCGGCAAAGCGCAGCTTGTGCCCCCGGGGCAGTCCTGTATAATCCGCGCGAATTCACCAAAAAAGGCAGTAAACACAGTATGTTAGGCAAACAGAGCAAGTTTGTGAGCGGGGCGGTTGTAGCGCTGATGTTGGGTCTGGCACTGGCGTTCCCGGCCTCGGCCGCTCCCCCCGAGGGCATGACCGCGGAACAGGTGGCGGCGCTGGAGCAGCGGGTGAAGGAACGCTGGCAGGCGTTGTCCGAGGCCGACTACGGCCGGGCCTGGGAGTTTTCCACACCCAATTACCGAAGTGTGTTTCCCAAGGAGTTGTATGTATTGCAATTTTCCTATGCGGTTGAACGGCGGTTGACAGGGGTTGAAGTGCTTGACTATGATGCCGCTGCAGCTGTGGCAAGTGTGACGGCGAGGGTCATGTCCAAGCCGCTCAAACAAACTTCGGAAGCATCCGTGGCGATTGGTGCGCTGCCGTTGGACATTCGAGAGAAGTGGATTTTTATCGAGGGGCAATGGTGGTACAGCAGTTCCGGGGAATAAGTGCTGCCGGGGTTGACAGCTGGCTGCAGCTGGCAAAACAGCGCTAGCAACTGTCATACATTAATGTGAAACAAAAACGACTTTAGGAGTCTCCTTATGAAAGCAATGTTCAAGCCACTAGGCCTTGCTGCCGCCGTCGCCGCTGTCACAGCGGGTTACGCCGGCGTTGCAAGCGCCCAGAGTCAAGCCATCGGTCAATTGGGTGACCTGGGCATCATCCCCTACTACACAGTGCAGAATGACTGGGTAACGGGTGTACATATCATCAATTCAAGTGACCTGACCAAGGTAGTCAAGCTGCGCCTTCGCCGTGCTTCGGACTCTGCCGACGCCCTCGACTTTAACCTGATCCTGTCCCCCAAAGACGAGTGGACCGGCTTTATTGACGATTCCAGCGGTAACATCGTTTTCGCCACCGACGATAAGTCCTGTACCGCCCCGATCCGTGCCGACGGTCGTTTCCCGATGCCCTTCATCTTCCGTGCAGGCGCCGATGAAGGTTACATCGAAGTGATCGGCATGGGTGACATTGATGTCAGGTCACCGATCGGTTTCGCCTCCAAGCATGTCAACGGCGTGCCGCGTGATTGCAACGCAGTCGCCAGCAACTTCTTCGCAGGTACCGGTCCTCAAAACAAGGGTGTCCAGAACTACCAACAGACCCACCAGACTGCCAATGCGACGGAAGTGCAGGCTTTTATTGCTGCCGGTGCGACCTGTCTTAACTCATCCGGTAATGTGATACCCGCGGGTCCGCCCACGGTCGGTGGCGTATGTGCGAACATCTTCTCAGACTCTGACAACACGCTGAAGGTGTCCTACTTCTTGCGCGATGCGACCTCCGGTACCGAGATCGGCAGCAACGCCGTCCACATCGCCGACTTCTCGAATAACCCTTACATGACCAACCAGGAATTTGGCCTGTTCAGCGGCGACGTGACCGGTTTCGACTATCCCGACCTGGACGGTGGTCCGTTTGTGTTCACCGGGGGGAGTCCGCTCCAACTGCGTGGCCGCTACAATCTCCTGCGTAGCCCCGCTGTGCTGGGTGTTTCCAGCATCCTGAACGACTGGTCCATCAACCCCGCCCTCAACGTGCAGACCGACTGGGTGGTGACCATGCCTGGCCAGTACACCATGATCGACTACGTGACCTGGGCGTCGTCTGGCGACCCGCTGCCGGATTTCGATAACTGTGCGACTGCGGACGATGTGACGGTAGCCGGTGACCAATCCGTAGCCGCCTGTGATTTCCGGGATATTCCGGTAACTGCGTCGCTTACTCTGTACGATCGTGAGGAAGGCGAGATCGTTCCGGAGGACGGCGACCTGGTGATTTCACCTGCACCTCCGGGCACCCGCAACGACCTCATCTTCCCCTACGAAGTGAACGTTGTTCAATGGACCGATGGGTCCCAGGATCCGCTGCTGCCCAGCGACTACGCCACGACTGTTGACCCCAGCGTTTTGGGCAACTTCGGTTGGGCTTCTCTGAGTGTTTCCAGCACGGACGATTGGGATCAGGTGGTGTGTCAGGTACACAGTGGCACCACTTCATGGGATAACTTCCCTGATCTGGCCCCGAACTCTGCCCAGGCTCCACTGTGCGTCTCAGCGGTCGGCAATGTACCGATCATTGGTTTCGCCGCTTGGCAGCGTAGCTTCCCGTCCAACCCGGATGCCAACTACGGTCGCCTGATAGAGCACAGCTTCAGCTCTGGTTCTTTTGCGCCGTAAAGCGTTAGTAGTCCGAAGTAACTGAAGCCGACGCCGCGAGGCGTCGGTTTTTTTTTGCTGATGTCAGGAGTTTGTGACGAATATGAAGTTGATTTGTAAAGCGCTGTTGTTTGGCTGTATCTCGTGGGTAGCGCTGAGCGCTGCTGCAAAGGACGTCGTCGAGGACCAGGGCGTGGGCCTGTCGCGGGAGGAGCTGGAGTATCTGGTCAAGCTCTGGGGCCCGGATATGCAGCAGGCCGCGGCCAATGATGCTGGGGATCGCATTGAACTGCTGAACATGGCCGTGGCCAGCAAGAAACTGGCGGCCATGGCGCCCGCAGCGCCCCCTGAGGACGGTGATGCCGAGGCCTACTGGCGCCTGCAGTTTTCCATTCGCAGTGCCCAGAGTAAATATGTGGTGCAGCAATACCTGGCCTCACTGGACATCCCCGATATGTCGGCCTTGGCAGCCGAGCGCTACGAGACCCAGAAGGACAAGTATGCGCTGGTGCCCGAGGCGCGGCTGTCTTCCCATATACTGTTGCAGTGCGCGGCGGGCAGCTGCGACCGGGCCCCGCGTCGTATCGAGGCGGAGAAAATACTGGCCGAGCTGGAGGCGGGCGCTGATTTCGGCGAGCTCGCCGCGCGCTACTCCGAAGACAAGGCCAACAAGGACAAGGGCGGTCGCTTCGATCGCTGGCTGACAATGGGCGAGACCACGATCGCCCCGCAGTATCTGGGCGCGCTGTTCGAAATCGAAAAGGTGGGTGGGCGCAGCGGTATCGTCGATACGCGTTTTGGCTTGCATATCATCCAGCTGGATGGTATCGAGGAGGCGCACTACAAGCCCTACCCGGAGGTTAAGGACCAGATCATCGCCACTTTGCGCAAGGAGTTCCTCGACCTGTCGGCCAAGCAGTTCGATGCGGGCTTTCGCTTTAGCGATGAGACTTATATAGACGCTGAGGCGGTCGAGGAGATACTCGCGCCCTACAAGAAGGGACAGTAGCGTCCATCCCCCCGGGCCAGTGGCAAGCAGGGTGCCGGCTGCAATGTGCAGCCGTTGCCCGCAGCTGACAATCGCGGCGTGGTAGAATTGCGCCTCCTCTCAATCGATGCCAGGCAATGCGCGTTTCTGCTAGTCAATCCCTCTTGATCGTGACAGGCATGCACCGCTCCGGCACCTCCGCCCTGTGCGCGGCCCTTGCCGCCTGCGGGGTCTCCTTCGGCAACCGCCTGCTCGATGCCATGGCCGGTGTCAACGACGAGGGCTTCTGGGAAGACGCCGCCGTGGTGGCGATCAATGAGCAGTTGCTGGCCCTGCTCGATTCCAGCTGGTACGCCCCCGCGCCGCAATTGGCCCATACCGACTGGGCCGATGCGCGCTTCAACGCGCTGCGGGCGCGGGCTACCGGGCTGTTGCGCGGCGGCTTTGGCGCTGCGCCCCAGCAG
>JBFZEF010000229.1:0-7742 GCA_041307045.1 Halioglobus sp. | reverse complement strand
CGGCGGTACCGGCCACTTTGAAGTCCATATCGCCGAGGTGATCCTCGTCGCCGAGAAAATCGGTGAGCACGGCAAACTGATTGCCTTCCTTGACCAGGCCCATGGCAATACCCGCTACCGGCGCTTTCAGCGGTACGCCCGCAGCCATCAACGCCAGCGAGCCGACACAGACAGAGGCCATCGAACTGGAACCATTGGACTCGGTGATTTCCGATACCACGCGAATGGTATAGGGAAACACATCGGCCGATGGCAGTACCGCGGCCAGGCCGCGACGGGCCAGGCGGCCGTGACCGACTTCGCGCCGGCCGGTGAAGCCGACCCGGCCCGCTTCACCCACCGAGTAGGGGGGAAAGTTGTAGTGCAGCATGAACGGGTCGCGACGTTCGCCTTCGAGGGCATCGATAATCTGCGCGTCACGGGTCGAGCCGAGGGTAACAGCGCCGATGGCCTGGGTTTCGCCGCGAGTGATCTGCGCCGAAGCGTGTACTTTCGCCAGCAGGTCGACTTCACAGGCGATCGCACGCACGGTGCGATTTTCACGGCCGTCGATCCGGGGCTCACCGGCGAGGATGCGCTTGCGCACCAGGCTTTTCTCGACACTCTTGAATACCTCCTTGACCTCGTCCACCGAGGGGCCACCCTCGACAGCCAGCGCCGCCACGCAATCTTTGCGGATCGCGCTGACACGCTCGTAGCGGGCCGCCTTGTCAGTGATACGGTAGGCCTCGCCCAACGCGCTCCGGGCCTGGCCTTCTACCGCTGCCAGCAGCTCCTGGCTCACCGCAGGGGCCTCCCACTCCCAGCGCGGCTTGCCAGCCTCGGCGACCAGGTCATTGATCGCCTGGATAACTACCTGCATTTCCTGGTGGGCAAACAGCACCGCACCCAGCATCTGGTCCTCGGTCAACTCCCTGGCTTCGGATTCCACCATCAGCACCGCGTCCCGGGTACCGGCAACCACCATATCGAGCTTGCTCTGGGCCAGTTGGGGGTAGGTGGGGTTCAGCAGGTAGCCGTGCTCTTCGGTAAAGCCCACGCGCGCACCGGCGATGGGACCCTTGAAGGGGCAGCCGGAAATGGCCAACGCCGCAGAGGTGCCGATCATGGCCGGGATATCCGGGTCGATATGCTTGTCCGCAGACATCACCGTGCAGATCACCTGCACTTCGTTCATAAATCCTTTGGGAAACAGCGGACGGATGGGGCGGTCGATCAGGCGGGAGGTCAGGGTCTCTTTCTCGCTGGGACGACCTTCACGCTTGAAGAAGCCACCGGGAATCTTTCCGACGGCATAGGTCTTTTCGGTGTAATGCACGGCCAGGGGGAAGAAATCCCGGCCTTCACGCGCAGTTTTTTCGGCCACCACAGTACACAGCACCGAGGTATTTTCGACGGTGACGAGAACCGCCCCGGAAGCCTGCCGTGCAATGCGGCCGGTTTCCAGGGTGACTGTCTGGCCACCGTACTGGAAGGTTTTAGTTACTGGATTCACGATTATTCTCCAATTCTTTGTAGTGAGACAGGGACCCCATGGCCCCTGTCCGGGTGACCCGCTATCGGTTATAGCTTATCGACGCAGGCCAAGTCGCTTGATCAGGCTGGTATAGCGCTCTGCGTCCTTGCGCTTGAGGTAATCCAGCAGCTTGCGGCGCTGGTTCACCATCCGTATCAGACCGCGACGGGAGTGGTGGTCGTGCTTGTGCGACTGGAAGTGCCCCTGCAACTGCTCAATATTCGCGGTCAGCAATGCTACCTGCACTTCCGGGGAGCCAGTGTCGCCCTCCCCGATCTGGTACTCCTTTACGATCTCAGCCTTACGTTCTGCAATTAAAGCCATCTTGATTTCCTCTCGTTGAATCTGCCTCGGGTAGTACAACTACCCTTCGTTAGTAAAAAGAGCCTGTCCGTGCAGATTTACAGACAGGTTCGCGTCACCCTCCGGTGACTATCAGTCGACGCGGCGCCACGCGCCCGTCGTCCAATATTTCTCCAATCCCCAGAAACTCTCCGGTTTCCAGGGCGACGCGCACCATACCACCACCGGGCGCGTTTGGCACCAAAACCGCCTGTCCCTGGCGCATATAGAAGCCGCCGGAGGAACTCAGCCGAACCAGCGGCAGTCCCTCCAGCGCGGCATCGGCCGACAGCAACAGGGCGTCCATATCCGCGATTCTCTCGCTGGCCCGCAATGCCTCCAGGGTGGCCAGCGTGACGCTGTCGCCAATCCCGAAAGCCCCGGCCCGGGTACGGCGCAATTTCGCCACATGGGCGCCACAGGCCAGCATCCTGCCGAGGTCTTCGGCGATGGAGCGCACATACGTCCCCTTGCTGCACTCCAGGTAGACATCCACCTGGGGCTGCGCACCGGCGCGAAAGGCCCGCAACTCAAGTTGCCTTATGACAACCCTGCGCGCCTTGCGTTCAACTTCCTGCCCGCGGCGCGCCAGCTTGTACAGCGGCTGGCCCTCGTGCTTGAGCGCCGAATACATGGAGGGCACCTGCTCTATCTCCCCCCGGAAAGCCTCCAGCGCCAGGGCCACATCTGCCTCGGCCAGTGCTGAGGCATCCAGCGTCTCCAGCACCTCTCCCTCGGCATCGCCGGTGGCGGTGGCTACGCCCAGCACGAACGTGCTTTCGTAGGCCTTGTCCGCATCCAGCAGAAACTGCGAAAACTTGGTGGCCTCGCCAAAACACAGGGGCAACACCCCCGTCGCCAGCGGATCCAGGCTGCCGGTATGGCCCGCCTTCGCGGCACCGTACAGGCGTTTCACCATCTGCAGCGCACGATTCGAACTCACCCCTGGGGGCTTGTCCAGTACCAGGATGCCGTCAAGCGGGCGACCGCGGCGCTGCCTGGCCAAGGCCTAGCGCTCCTCTCCGGGTTCCTTGTCGCGCAGACCCAGGTGCCGGTCTGCGTCGGCGGCACGCCGGATCAGGTCTTCCAGGTGGCGGCCACGCCCCACACTGGTGTCAAAGTAAAAGCGCAACTGGGGCACGCTGCGCATATTGCTGTCCCTGGACAACAGTGAGCGCAGGAACCCCGCCGCCTTGTTCAGGGCCTCGATCGAATCACTGGCATCCTCGCCGGAATCACGACCGAGTACTGTCAGGTAGATCTTGGCGTGGCCGAGATCCCTGCTCACGTTCACGCCGGTGATACTGACCATACCCACCCGCGGATCGCGCACCTCGTGCTGGATCAGCGCGGCCAGTTCGCGCTGGAGGTAATCCGCGACCCGTTGGGTACGACTGTATTCCTTAGCCATATCAGGCCTGCCAACACTGTTCGCCAGCTACAGGGAGCGGGCGATTTCCTTGACTTCATACACCTCGATAAGGTCGCCGATCTTAACGTCAGTGTAGTTCTTCACCCCGATGCCGCACTCCATCCCGTTGCGCACCTCGCTCGCATCGTCCTTGAATCGGCGCAGCGATTCCAACTCACCCTGGTATATCACCACGTTGTCACGCAGTACGCGGATAGGCTTGGAACGGTAGACGGTTCCCTCGATCACCATGCAGCCGGCGACCTGGCCGTACCTGGGTGAACCAAATATGTCCCGCACCTCGGCAATACCGAGGATCTCTTCGCGCCGCTCCGGCGCCAGCATACCGGTCAGGGCATCCTTGACGTCATCGATGAGGTTGTAAATCACGTTGTAGTAGCGCAGGTCGACACCCTCGCTTTCCACCAGTTTGCGCGCCGCCGCGTCGGCGCGGACATTGAAGCCGAAAACCACGGCCTTGGACGTTACCGCCAGGTTGACATCGGTTTCGGTGATACCGCCGACGCCGCCGACCACGATATTCACCTGCACCTCATCATTACCCAGGTCCATCAGGGCGGCCTGGATAGCCTCCAGTGATCCGCGCACATCGGCCTTGAGGACGATATTGAGAGTCTTGCGCTCGCCGGCCGTCATGCTCTCGAACATATTGTCCAACTTGGACGCCTGCTGCCGCTGCAGCCTGGTGTCACGGCTCTTGGTGTGACGGAACTCGGCGATCTCCCGCGCGCGCTTCTCGCTTTCAACGACGGCGAACTGGTCACCGGCATCCGGGGTACCGTTCAGGCCAAGTATTTCCACCGGTATGCTGGGACCGGCCTCTTCAATCGACTCGCCGTTCTCATCGAGCATCGCACGCACCCGACCGAACTGCAGGCCGGCAAGTACGACATCCCCGCGCCGCAGTGTGCCGCTCTGGATCAGCAGCGAGGCAACCGGGCCGCGACCCTTGTCCAGCCGTGACTCGATAACAATACCCTGGGCCGGCACATCCCTGGCAGCGGTCAGCTCCAGCACCTCGGCCTGCAACAGTACCGCGTCGAGCAGTTCACTGATGCCCTCGCCGGTGTGGGCCGAGACCGGGATAAACTGGGTGTCGCCACCCCATGCCTCGGGAATGACTTCATGCACCGACAATTCGTTTTTCACGCGCTCGGGGTCCGCGGACGGTTTATCCATCTTGTTGATTGCCACGATCAATGGAACGCCGGCTGCCCTGGCATGCTGAACGGCTTCTACAGTCTGGGGCATTACGCCGTCATCCGCCGCTACCACGAGAATGACGATATCCGTGCTCTTGGCGCCGCGCGCCCGCATGGCGGTAAATGCCGCGTGGCCGGGGGTATCCAGGAAAGTAATCATGCCGTGGTCGGTTTCCACGTGGTAGGCGCCGATATGCTGGGTAATGCCGCCAGCCTCGCCAGAGGCCACGCGGCTCTTGCGAATGTAATCCAGCAGGGAGGTCTTGCCATGGTCGACATGACCCATGACCGTAACCACGGGCGCCCTGGGCAGACGGGTCCCCTCCTGCTGTGACAGGGTTTCCTCGAGTTTCTCTTCCAGTACATCCGCGCTGACCAGCTTGGGCACGTGACCCAGCTCTTCAACCACGAGGATCGCGGTATCCTGGTCGATCATCTGGTTGATATTGGCCATCACGCCGAGCTTCATCAGTTCCTTGATGACCTCGCCCGCCTTGACCGACATCTGCTGGGCCAGTGCGCCAACGGAAATCATGTCCATCAGCTCTACTTCATGAGATTTTTTCTCAGTGGGCATTTCGAATCCGTGCCTGGAGTGCTCGGCGTGAGCCGCCTTGATTTTCTTGCGACCACCGCGGCGCCGGGCAATGCCCGACTCAGCCGCTTCCAGGTCCGAGAGGGACAGGTTGTGGGCACGCTTCTTGCCGTGAACCAAGGGTGTGGTGCGGTCGAGCTTGCCGCGCTGCTTGCGCTTGAGTTCGTCTTCCTGGGCCGGAGTGCGCACCTCATGCAGGCGCTTGGGTCGCTTAACCGCGTCTTTGCCGGCGGTAGTATCGCCGGGTTTGACCAGGGTTTCCTCCTTGCGGCGCTCTTCCTCCTCCTTGCGCGCCGCCAGTGCGGCCTGTCGGGCTGCTGCCTCCCCGGCTTCCCTGAGCCGGCGGCGTTCGGCCGCTCGCTGGCGCAGTATTTCCGGGTCGACGCTGGAGAGGTCTTCTTCGACAAACTCCTGGTCGTCTCGCGCCTGGAGTACGGCGGAGGTTTTTGCCGCCGCAGTCTGCTGTTCCAGCTCGGCCGGAGTGGCCAGGCCGGCTTCCGCCGCCTCCTGGGCCTGCAATTCTTCCTGTTCCTGCCCTTCGGCGCCAGCGGCCAGGTCACCGGAGTCGCGCTTGACGTAGGTGCGCTTCTTGCGAACCTCAACGTTGACGGTCTTCCTGCCCTGGGAGCTGGAAGTACGCAGGGTGCTGATGGTCTTGCGCTTCAGGGTAATACGCCGGGGAGCGGCCTCCGACTCCCCGTGGCTGCGCTTCAGGAAGGCCAGCAGTGTCTGCTTGTCCTCATCGGACACAGCCTCACCCGCTGCGGAGTGTGGCAATCCCGCATCTTTCATCTGCATCAACAGACGATCAACGGACGCGCCCACCACCTCTGCGAGTTGCTGTACTGTCACCTGCGCCATTCAGTAATCTCCTTGGTACCCGGTCTTTACGCCTTCATGCATGCTTTACCAGCGCGCTATTCCGCCTCGGCAAACCAGGGTGCTCTTGCGGTCATAATCAATTCACCCGCACGTTCTTCAGTCATGTCCGGAATATCCATGAGGTCGTCGACCCCCTGTTCCGCCAGGTCTTCCATGGTGACAATCGCGCGACTGGCGAGGATATAGGCCAGGTGGCGGTCCATGCCTTCCATGCCGAGCAGATCCTCCGCCGGCTCGCGCGCATCGAGCTGTTCTTCAGAGGCGATCGCCTGGGTGAGTAGCGCATCCTTTGCCCTTGCCCGCAGCTCGGTGGCTATGTCCGCATCAAAGCCATCGATGGCAGTCATTTCCTCCAGGGGTACGTAAGCCACTTCCTCGAGGGTGGTAAAACCTTCCTCTACCAGTATCTCCGCCACCTCCTCGTCAATATCGAGCTGCTCGACGAATAGCTGGATTACCTGTCCGGCTTCAGCCTCATGCTTGTCTGCCGCTTCCTCCAGGCTCATCACATTGATGGTCCAGCCGGTGAGCTCGCTGGCCAGCCGCACATTCTGGCCGCCGCGGCCGATAGCCTGCGCCAGGTTGTCTGCCGATACGGCCACGTCCATGGTGCCGCTGTCCTCGTCCACCACGATGGATTCGACCTCAGCCGGGGACATCGCATTGATCACCAGCTGCGCGGGGTTGTCGTCCCACAGCACGATATCGACCCGCTCATTGTCCAGCTCGTTGGAAACCGCCTGCACGCGGGAGCCGCGCATACCCACGCAGGCGCCCACCGGGTCGATACGCTGATCGTTGGTTTTCACGGCGATTTTCGCCCGCGAACCGGGGTCGCGCGCAGCCGCGCGGATCTGGATGACTTCCTCGGCGATCTCCGGCACTTCGATCTTGAAAAGCTCGATCAGCATTTCCGGGCAGGAGCGGCTCAGGATCAACTGGGGCCCGCGGCCCTCTTCACTGATCTCCTTGAGGATCGCGCGCACCCGGTCGTTGACACGAAATGTTTCACGTCCCACCAACTGGTCACGCGGCAGCAACCCTTCGGCGTTATTGCCAAGATCGACGATCACGTTGTCGCGGGTGACCTTTTTCACCGAGCCGGACACCAGGTGGCCGACCCTGCTCATGTACTGTTCCACTACCTGGGCGCGTTCGGCATCGCGCACGCGCTGGACGATTACCTGCTTGGCGGTCTGGGCGGCGATGCGGCCGAAGCCCACGTTTTCGATCGCTTCCTCGTGGATGTCACCCGGCTTTAGCTTGGGATCCATCTCGATGGCTTCCTCGGTGGTCAACTGGGTGCCGAGCAGTGCCATTTCATAATCCGGTACAACCAGCCAGCGGCGAATGGTCACGTAGTCGCCGGTCTTGCGATTGATGGTGACATGGATATCTGCGTCCTCGTCGTACCGCTTCTTGGTGGCCGTTGCCAATGCCAGCTCTATGGCCTCGAAGATGATGTCCTCGGACACCCCCTTCTCATTGGACACGGCTTCAGCCACCAACAGAATTTCCTTTGTCATCTCAAGCCTCGCCTGTTCACTTGCCGCATCAAATGCGGGGTTGTATTCGCGCCTTGTCTATAGCGCTGTGGGGCAGCAGGTATTCGTGATCATCAACCCGGATCACCACATCCTCGCCCTCTATGCCTGTCAAAATACCCTTGAATTTACGCCGTCCCTCAAAGGGCGCGCGCAAACGCAGTTCCACTGTTTCACCCACATAGGCGGGGTACTGGTCCAGCCGAAACAACAGCCGATCCATACCCGG
>JBFZEF010000228.1:0-2826 GCA_041307045.1 Halioglobus sp. | reverse complement strand
GCCTAGTAGTACACATATACACATACTTTCCACTACTTCTTCCCCCACACCTGGTACCAGCCCAGGCGTCCCCCCTCGCCGGGTCCTCAACTACCGCTCTGCAGCAGGGCAACGATCAGCGCCAGCAGCACGCCAACCGCCCCGACCAACACCGTAAACCCCGTCGAAATCTTCTGGCGCATGCCAACCTCCTAGACGAAATTAAAGCGTTCGGAATGAAAATCGCCGGCCCAGGCGCCCAGCCCGTCCAACTGTCGCTCGACGGCATCCATCATCGGCCCCGGGCCGCAGATGAAGATTTCAACCCGGTCCCGCTGTCGCAGGTCCGGCAGGTGGCGCAACAGGATTTCCCGGTTGATGAAACCCGTCTCGCCCGTCCAGCCGGACTCAGGCTTTTCCAGGACGTGAATGACCTTCAAGTTCAGCCGTCCGCTCAGCTCTGCAACCTCCTCACGGAAGGTGACCTGCTGCCAGTCCCGGTTGGCGTAGAGCAGGGACAGAGGGCGGGGGTCGCGGCGCTCGGCCAGGGTGCGCAGCATGCTCATCATCGGGGTGATGCCCACCCCGCCGGCGATGAAGACCAGCTCCTCGGCGTGCGGGTGGCGGTCGCAGGAGAACGAGCCGTAAGGGCCGTCCACATAAACCGGTTCGCCTTCCTGGATATCTTTGATGCTGCCGCTGAAATCCCCCAGGGCCTTGATGGTGAAGGTCAGGCTGCCTTTTTGCTCAGCGCTGGAGGAAATCGAAAAGGGGTGCTCGGCATCCGCAAAGGGCGAGGCCCGCAGGGTAATCCAGGCAAACTGGCCGGGCTGAAAGCGAAAACCGGGGTGCCCGACGGGCACCACCGTCAGAGACCAGGTATTGCCCCGCTCGGCCTGCACCCGGGTCACCCGGTACGGCCGGCGCAGTAGCATCCAGGGTTTGAGCAGGCGGGTATAGGCCAGCAGCCCGATCCAGAACAGACCGTAAACCACCCACAGGATGCGCTTCCAGGGCAGGTCCAGATAGTGGCCGACCAGCAGCATGTGAACCAGGGCAAAGGCCACTGCCGCCATGGCCAGGATGCCGTGCCAGATGCGCCAGCGGCCGTATTCTATTTTCAGCCGCTTGCGCCAGACCGACAGCCCGACCACCGCCAGCAGGGCCAGCACGGCCGTCAGGGCCGCCCGGGCCCGCCAGGGGGCGGACCAGAACAGCAGCAACTTGAGGGTGTCCGGGGAGAAGATAAAGAGTAGCAGCGGGTGGGCCAGGATCAGCACCAGGGCTACAAACGAGACCTGGCGGTGAAAGTGATAGACGATATCCGCCCCGTAGGGCGCCTTGAGCCACTTGAAGCGGGCGGTCAGGGCAAATTGCAGGGCCATCAGCGCCATCCCGACGAACCCCAGGCTGACCGAAAACTCCCGCCAGAACTCGCGCCCCTCTGGATGCGGCGCCAGGATCATCACCAATAACGGGGCCGTCACCAGCAACAGGTAGAGCAAGCCCCAGGCCACACCCTGCACGATCTGCTTCTGTCTCTGTGTCATCCCTCACTCCTTTTTCCACACCTGGTACCAACCCAACCTGCCCCCCTCGCCGTCGGATTCGAACTGCTCCAGGCGCGTCAGTCCGCAGGCCGCGGCCAGGCGGTTCATCTCTTCCTCTGAAAATTGGTGCACGTAGCGCAGACCTGTCTGTTCCGGCTGGCCGGGCAGGCTGGCGCGCCAATCCAGCAGGGTATCGCCCTCTTCCAGGTCGGCATCCGCCAGGCCGGCGGCGCTCCACGGCTGGCGGCGGTCCAGCAGGCGCGGGCTGAGCTGGAATTGCCAGACCGAGAAGATCAGCCAGCCGCCATGTTGCAGCAGGCTAGCTGCCTCGCTCAGCAGGCTGATGCGCCGCTCAAAGCCGGGGATGTGGTGCAGGCTGGCAAAGGCGGTGATGCCAGGCCAGGTGCCTTGTGGCAGGGCACTGGACCAACCGGGTTGGGCCAGGTCGGCTTGCAGCAAATAAGCATCCTGGCGGTAGCCCAGCATCCCCGCGGCCTCCTTTAACAACTCCGGCGAAGAATCCAAGCCCCAGTATTCGCCGGCGGGGTTGGCATCCAGCCAGGCTGCCCCCAGCCCACCGTTGCCGCAGCCCAGGTCCAGCAGGCGCGGCCATTCGGCCAGGGTTGGCAGCAGGCGGCGCATGCCGGGTTGAATCCGCTGGCGGGTGGCCGAAAAAGCCCCGGCAAAAGTCTGGTAGAATTGCTGATTAAGGCTGAGGAGCCTTTCTATGACGGATTCGTCCATGGATTCAATTATACCCATTCTGCCGGAAGATGCTGACGAGGATGTTCGCCTGAAGTGGCGGCAAAGCCATGCCCTGACGCCCGAGCAGGTCAGCCTGGCGCGCCTGGTGCTGGAGGAAGTGCGGCGCGGCGCGGCGGTCTCCACCGCTGGCCGCCGGCATCCGCTGCCCGGCGGTGGGATGGTCCCCAAAACAGCCCTGGTGGCGGTCTATTCGCAACTGGTGGAGAGCGGCGAGATGGAAGCCGACCCAGCCCTGCTGGCGCGCATCCGCATGAAGCCGGTGCGCTCGCTCTCCGGCGTCACCACCATCACCGTGCTGACCAAACCCTACCCCTGCCCGGGCCAGTGCATCTTCTGCCCGGACGACGTGCGCATGCCCAAGTCCTACCTGCCGGATGAACCCGGGGCGGCGCGGGCCTTCCAGAACCAGTTTGACCCCTACCGGCAAGTCCACTCTCGCCTCGAGTCCTACCGGATCGTCGGCCACCCGACCGACAAGATCGAGCTGCTGATCCTGGTCGGCACCTGGAGCGCCTACCGCCGGGACTACCAG
>JBFZEF010000227.1:0-4445 GCA_041307045.1 Halioglobus sp. | reverse complement strand
CCGGGTGGGCACCAGCCTCAGTGGCACCGTGGCTCGCGAGCGGTATGAAGGGTCCATCGACGACCGGGCGGACGACATCTACAACGTCACGGCCCGGGTTGATTACGAGTTCCGCCGGTGGTTCATCACCTACATGAGCTACAGCTATGACGACAAGGACTCCACCGCCGAGGACCTCAGCTACCAGCAGAACGTGTTCATGATCGGGGTGGACCTGAGCCTCTAGTTCTGGACCCGACCCCGTCCATTGCTGCTAAAATCAGCGTCCGGCCCACTGTTTATCCACGCGACGCATGCGCCACCACCCGAATTCACTAGCGGAGCAACCGAACATTACCTCTACCCTGCCGGCACCCCTGCGCCGAACCTGGCGCCGCCTGCTACTCCCGGCCCTGCTGTTGCTGGCCGCGGCAGCCGCCCCGGCCCAGCAGCCCGATGCCCAGGAGCTGGAGGGCGCCTCGTCCTATACCCTCAATACCGGCGACCACGTGCAGGTGACGGTGTTCGAGGAACCTGACCTGAGCATCAGCGCGGTGCTGGATGACACCGGCGCCATCTCCTACCCGCTGCTGGGGGAGCTGCAGGTGCGCGGCCTCACCGCCCGGGAACTGGAAAGCACCATCACCGAGGGCCTGCGGGGGCGCTTCCTGATCAACCCGCGGGTGAACGTGTCGATCAAGGAATACCGCCCGTTTTTCGTGCGCGGCGAAGTGGCGAGCCCCGGCAGTTTTCCGTTCAAGCCGGGCCTGACCGTGGAAAAGGCCGTGACCATGGCGGGGGGGTTCACCCCCCGCGCCTCCAAGAGCAAGTTCTACATCACCTCCGACGACAGCCCCGGGGGTGCGGATAAAGCCCCCAAAAGCGCCAGCCTGAGTACCCGAATTCGCCCGGGTGATGTCATTCAAATAGAACAGAGTTTTTTCTGAGGCAGTGACCATGCAAGCGCAGAGACTGCCGGACGAACTGGTTGAAGGACCGGACGACACCCTGGACCTGGGCATGCTGTGGCGCGCCCTGCGGCGCAGCTGGATCGGCATCGTCGGCCTGTGCATCGTGGTGTCGCTGATTGCCGCGCTCGTGGCCATGCGGCAGCCGCCCATCTACCGGGCCACCACCACCATCATGATCGAGTCCAGCCAGCCCAACCCCTCGTCCATCCAGGACATCTACAGCGTGAACTATGCCACCTGGTATTACTTCATGACCCAGTTCGAAATTCTGAAGTCACGGGATATCGCGGTGCTGGCGGTGGACGCGCTGGACCTGTGGGGTACACCCGCCGAGGTGCCGGCCGAAGCGAACGCGGACGCGGCCGACCAGCCCGGCTGGTTCAGGGGGCTGTTCACCACCACGGCGGACCGCACCGCGCCAAAGGTGGAGCTGGACCCCGAGGAGCGCCGGCGCGCGGCCATCGTCGACGGCTTCATGAGCCGGTTGCAGATAGAACCGGTGGAAAATACCCAGCTGGTGAAAGTGAGCTACGAATCCCCCGACCGCGAGCTGGTCGCCCGGGTGACCAACACCTATGCCCACGTTTTCATCCAGCAACACCTCGACTCCCAGCTGCAGTCCACGCGGGAGGCCGGTGACTGGCTGTCCAGCCGGCTGGGGGACCTCAAGGCTAACCTGCAGCGCTCCGAGCAGGCACTGCAGGATTTCCGCGACAGCGAGCAACTGGTGGATGTCACCGGGGTGGAGACGCTGGCGGTGCAGGAACTGAACGCCCGGAACTCGAAGCTGGTGGAAGCGCGCAGCAAGCGGGCGGAAGCGGAAAACATCTTCCGTGCCGTGGCCGGCTCCGCCAGCCGCACAACCGAGGATCTGATGCGAACCCCGGCGGTGCTGCAGCACAGCATGGTCAGCGAGCTGGCCGCCGCCGAGGCCGCCGCCAGGCAGGAGGTGGAGAACCTGGCCAAGCGCTACGGGCCGGAACACCCCACCATGATCGCGGCCATCGCCAACCACCAGATCACCAAACAGCAGCTGCAGGAAACGGTGCTGAAAATTGCCGCGGGCATCGAGAAGGAATACCAGATCACCCTGCAGAATGAGCAGGACACCGCCGCCAGGCTGGCGCAGGTGAAGCAGCAGGTGTCCACCCTGAACCGCACGGAGTTTCGCCTGCGCGAACTCGAACAGCAGGTGGAAACGGACCGGCGCCTGTACGAGCTGTTTTTCAACCGGGTGAAGGAAACCGCCGAAACCCTGGACTTCAAGAACCCCCATGCGCGGGTGGTGGAAAAGGCCGTGACCCCCTCGGGGTCGATCGGGCCCAACACCAACCGGGCGATAATGACGGCGTTTTTTGTCAGCGCCCTGCTGGGCATTGGCCTGGCCATCCTGCGCGAAGTGCTGGACAACACCCTGAAAAGCCCGGATGACGTGGCCGACAAACTGGGCGTACCGCTGCTGGGGACGCTGCCGGCGGTGGCGATACCCAAGGGCTACAGCGGCCCCTACCGGGGCTACCTGGAGGACAAGAACTCGAGTTTCGCCGAGGCCACCCGCACCATTCGCACCGGCCTGATACTGTCGGGCCTGGAGAACCCCCACAAGGTGACGGTGGTGACCTCCACCGTGCCCGGCGAGGGCAAATCCACCGTTTCGATCAACCTGGCGGCGGCCCTGGCGCAGATGGAGCGCGTGCTGCTGATAGACGCCGACCTGCGGCGGCCCACCCTGGCCAGCGCCTTCAAATTGCCCAGCGGCTGCCCGGGGCTGAGCAACGCGGTGGCGCAGAGCGACAAACTGGAAGACTGCATCCACCGGGTGGAATACGGCTTTGACGTCCTGCCGGCCGGCCTGGTGCCCACCAACCCGCTGGAGCTGATCTCCACCCACCGCTTCCGGGAGTTCATCGAGCAGCTGGCCGGGCAGTACGACCGCGTGATCATCGACTCGGCGCCGCTGAAGGCCGTGAGCGACTCGCTGATCCTGGCGACCCTGGCGGATTCCCTGGTGTATGTGACCAAGGCGGATTCCACCGCCGGCACTTTGGTGCTCAAGGGCATCAACCAGCTGCGCTACAGCAACCTGCCCTTCACCGGGGTGGTGCTGAACAAGCTCGACACTCGGAAGCAGCGCGCCTACAGCGACAACTACTACAACAGCTACTATGGCTACGGCGCCCACAAGGCACAGCAGCCGGCGTAAACGTAAAAGGGGACGCATTTATTTTCTCAAAATAAATGCGTCCCCTTTTACGCCTTTTACGCCCCCTTTTACGCTACACCGCGCGGCACTCGCACCCCTCCTGCCCGGCGCCACCGGGCATGAACTCGAGCAGGCCATCGACCAGGCCCAGTCCTCTGGTGAAATGCCCTTCGCCCATTTCCTCTGCGAGCAGGGCCTGGCGCCGCTGTGGGACGAGCAGCTCGAACGCCACGGCCAGCGGCCCAGGCTGTCGGAGGAATTCCGCGCCGCGATTCACCACAACCGCCTGCAGGTCACCGGCGCCTACCTGCTGCACCGCCACAACCTGGCAAAGATAAAGGAGATCCTGGAGGCCGCCGGCATTGCGCACGTGGTCACCAAGGGCAGCCACACCCGGGAGCTTTACTACGATACCCCGGCGCTGCGCCCGGCCCTGGATATCGACATCATGGTTAAACCGGAGGACAGGCTGGAAGCAATCAGGGCGTTCCAGGCCGGGGGATTCAGCTTTCACGGACTGCCCGAGACCATCTCCCACGAGTGCGGCCTGATCAAGGGCAACACCTGCATCGACCTGCACTGGGACATCATGCGCCCCGGCCGCACCCGGGAGCCCATGGTGGACGCGCTGCTGAACAGCCGGGTGGATTACGGCAGCCACTGGGGCCCGGGCCACGGCGAGACCCTGTTCCTGATGCTGGTGCACCCGGTATTCACCAAGTATTCGACCACGCCCTACGCCCGGCTGGTGCGGCTGGTGGACCTGGCGCAACTGCTGCACAGGCACCCTGGCAGTGTGGAGCGCGCGGTGCCACTGCTGCGCGCGGCCGGGCTGGCCACGGCGGGCTGGATCACCAGCACCTGGCTGGAATTACTCGCCCCCGGCAGCGGGGCCGGGGTATTGGCCGGCAGCCTCGCCCCCGGCAGGCTGCGGCGCAGCTACCTGCGCCACTGGCTGACCCACAACCTCTCCACCCGGTTGCTGGGCAAGCCGCTGCTGATCCAGCTGGGGTTCACCCTGCCGGCCCACGATACCCTCAGGGATGCGGCCAGGGCCGCACTCCAGGCCAGGCGCCACGGGCAAGCGGCAGTTACCACACTCGCGGCGACGCAAACACAGGTGCTCTCTTCGCCGCGACCTTCGCCACAACCGTCGCCTCAACCCTCGCCGCGAACCGCGCCATGACCAACGCCATGATCACCGTCATCACGCCCGTATGGAACAATGCCGACGTCATCGGCGACTGCCTGCGCTCCATCAGGGGCCAGACCATCGCCTGCCAGCACATCAT
>JBFZEF010000226.1:0-12945 GCA_041307045.1 Halioglobus sp. | reverse complement strand
TTGGTCAGCCCCCAACTGGTCTCGTTGCTGCAACCAAGTATGCGCACCTTCCCGCTGCGCACCAGTTCATCCAGTGCCGCCAGCGTTTCCTCGTGGGGGTAGTCGGGGTCAGGCCAGTGGGTCTGGTACAGGTCGATGTAATCCGTGTCCAGCCGTCGCAGGCTGCCCTCCACCGCGCGCATGATATGGTGCCGGTCGAGGCCGGTCTTGCCGCCGCGCAGGGGCGGGGTAATCCAGCCGTGACCGGGCCCGGCAACCTTGGAGGCAAGAATGATCGAGTCGCGATTTTTGGTCTTGAGCCAGCGACCCACGATCTCCTCGGTGCGGCCGACGTACTTCGCATCGGGCGGCACCGGGTAAACCTCCGCGGTGTCGTAGAAATCCACGCCCGCCTCAAAGGCCATATCCATGATGCGAAAGGACTCGGCCTCATCGCTCTGGTTCCCGAATGTCATGGTTCCCATACAGATCTCGGAAACCACTATCCCGCTCTTGCCCAGCCTGTTCTTGCGCATGTCTGCTCCGGGATTTCCCCGGTACTGCAGCGGGGATTACCTACCCATATCTGATGAAGTCGAGACAGGTCCGGTTGAACATATCCTGATGTTCCACCATGACCCAGTGGCCGCATTCACTCACCAGCACCAGGCGCAGGTGACGGACATTGCGGGCCAGCGCCATGATACCGTTTTCCGGCATCATTTTCTCCTCCAGCCCCCAAAAACCCAGCACCGGGCAGTCCAGTTCCGGCAGCCTGTCGGTCAGCACCGGCACTTTCATGGTAGCCATCACGTGACCGTTCATGATCTGCATGATCTGAAGGCGCTCTGCCACCAGTTCATCGGTGGCGAACTTCGGGTCGTGCATCAGGCTGCCGGCAAACAAGTCTTTCATGACTGCCGCGGTGACCGCCTCGCCAGAGCCGAACACCTTGAACATGTTCTGCATGCCAGGCATCTGCTGGTACTGCGCCAGCTCACTGAGTCCACCGGGCGCCATCAGCACCAGTTTCTCCACCAGCTGCGGATAATCCAGCGCCAGCCCCAACGCAATTGCGCCGCCCAGGGAGTTGCCCACCACGGTGCATCGCTGCACTCCCGCACAGTCCAAGGTCTGCTTCACGCACTCCACGAAAAATGACAGCGGGTGGTCCACGTCCGTGGGTTTGTCGGAGAACCCATAGCCGATCAGGTCGGGGATAACACAGCGGTAGCCCGCCTGCACCAGGACCGGGTAGTTGCCCTTGAAATTGCTGTACCCACTGGCACCGGGGCCCGAACCGTGCAGAAACACGACCACCGGCGCATCCGCGGGGTCGCCCGCCGCGGGTTCATCCAGGTAGTGGATACGATAGCCGTTGGCGCACTGGGCATAATGCCCCTCGGGTAACAGTCCTTTCATTGCCATGGTGCTTCCCCGCGACTGCAATCAGACGGCAAAATCGACATTTTCCTCGCCAAACAATATGCCACCCATATTGATGGCAAAAGGCGTCGAGTGATTGGCGACATGGGCCTGGCTCGCCAGGATGTCCAGATGGAAGGCCAACAGCTCGCTGTCGAGGCGGATGCCGCTGCTGCCCGCGGCCTTGAGCATACGGCTGGACAGGGCCAGGCAGCGGTCTGCCACCACCGCGGAATCATAGCGATAGCGCACCCGGTCCTCGATCGGGATCGGAACGCCGGCGCGACAGCAGTCCATCATCGCATCAAAATTGCGGATCATAGTGAGCTTCATTTCCTCGATGGAGGTCTTCACCTCGGCGGCCAGCTGGCGCGCGAAGAGGTCGTTCTTCATTTTCACCGGCCCAGCCTGGCGGGTTTTCGCAACCTCGATAAAGGCGTCCAGGGCGCCCTCACAGGCGCCCAGAGTGGCGGTGCAAACCGCCCGCACAAAGACCTGCATGAAAGGCATGTGGTACAGGGGCGCGGTATTCACCGCATTGCCCGGGTTGTTACAGAGGAAGCCGTCCATGGACCTGTGGGTGCGGTATTCCGGCACGAACACGTCGTCCACCACGATATCGTGACTGCCGGTGCCCTGCAGCCCCACCACATCCCAGTTGTCGACGATCTGGTAGTCGCTGATCGGCAACAGGAAGGTGCGGTAGTTGGCCATATCAAAAGGCGCCTCCGGGGTGGGCACCACCGCCCCCAGGAACGCCCACTTGCAGTGCTGGGAACCGCTGGAAAAGCTCCAGCGCCCACTGAGGCGGAATCCGCCATCGACCACCTTGACCTTGCCTACCGGCGCGTAGGACGAGGAGATCAGCACCGTGGGGTCGTCAGCCCACACATCCCGTGCCGCGCGATCATCGAACACCGCCAACTGCCAGTTGTGGACCGCGATCACACCCAGTATCCAGGCGCTGGACGGGCAGAAGCGGGCGACTTCAAGGCCTACCGAGTAGAACACTTGCGGGTCCATGGCATAGCCGCCCCACTGCTCCGGCTGCAGGATCTTGAAGAAGCCCGCCGCCTGGAATTCGGCAACAGTCTCATCCGGGACCCGCTGATCCGCCCTGCAGCGAGCCCTGCGCATACGCAGCGCGGGACCCATGGCGCGGGCGGCCGCAATCAAGTGCATCGCCCGGGGGCTGTCCAGTCCGTACGGGTTAGTGCTTTCAGTTGCCTTCAGCTGCTGGTGTATGCTCATTGAAATCTCCCGACTGTGGTGAGGAACCGTTGGTATTTAACCCGGGCGCAAGGCCGCCCCGCATCATCCATTTGGGCTATCGGCGTCGGCTCCCTAAAAGCTGCCCGCCTTATCTTTGTGTCGCGCCCTCGCACGCGGCGTTCATTCTACTATTGCGTCACCAAAGCGGGTGGTATCGCCAAAGAAAGCCCGGGGTGACAGCGGCTGGCGCCCGTCGAAATCGGTCACGCCGTAGGCCAGGGCAAGCTCGGCCCCAATCCAGACCTGGCCGCTCCTGTCCATCAGCTGCGGGTCCCGCGCCAGCGCATCGATAACGCGACCGGAAAACTCCGGCGACTCCGCCGTGGCGGCCATCCCGGCATATTTCTCCGGCTCCGCCGCGAATACCCGGCGGGTGCGCTCGGTGGCCAGCAGACCCATCCAGAGGGCGATCACAGCAACCCGGTGCGGCCGAAAATCCACCGCCATGTCGTGCGCCATCTTGTCAATGCCCGCCTTGCCGGCGCCGTAGGCCGGGCCATGCATGTAGATCCGGCCGCCGAAGGAAGAGGTATTGACCACCAGGCCCTCGCCGTTGGCCAGCAACAGCGGCGCGGCAAACCAGCTCGCGGTGTAGTGACTGCGCAAACCCACATCGAGGAGGTCTGCAAGTGCCAGCGGCTTGCTCCAGAAGGGACCAGTTGCGGTCAGGGCATCGTGCAGTACCGTGACATTGTTGACCAGGATATCCAGCCTGCCCTGCTCCCGCCGCACCTGCTCGAACAGTTGTGCGACCTGCGCGTCGTCCGCGTGGTCGCAGTACACCGCTATCCCACGGCCGCCGGCCGCGGTCACGGCCTCGGCCGTGGCCTGCACAGTGCCCGGCAGCGGGGCATCTCCCTCGCGTCGGGTGCGCCCGGTAACATAAACCGTGGCGCCGGTTGCGCCGAGGGCGACGGCAATGCCCTTCCCCGCCCCGCGGCTGGCGCCGGTCACCACTACCACCCTATCCTGCTTCAGTGCCATGGTTGTTTCCTTTGAGTCGCTCTGCGACTAACATTCCCTCTCATACTAAACATCGGGGCACCCCCGACCAAGCCACCGCTGGATGTCCCCCGAACTGTCCATGCCACAGTCCAACAACTTATCCAGCCGTGCCGCCCTGTCAGTAGCAGTGGGCTTCGCCGTGTCCTGCGCCTGCGCCGGCGCGACCGATGCAGGCACAAGCGCCGATCCCCGGCAGGTCTATAGCGCCAGCGCCCCGCAGTGGCTGCGCGCGGTGGGCAAACTGCAGGTACCGGGCAGCAAGTATAGCGCCGGCTCCCGTAAACACCTGCTGGAGGATTGCAGCGCCACACTGGTGGCGCGCGCGCCGGGCCGACCGGCAGACACCATCATCACTGCCTGGCACTGCCTGGCTCAGTACAACGATTTGAGCAAACCGATTGTCTTCACCCTGCTGCCGGGCCAGCCCGGCACACTGCAACGGGAAGCCTATCGCCTCGCGGACGGGGGCGGCATGTATGCGGATTGGGCCTTGCTGCGCCTGCGCCGGTCGGTCCTGGCATCTGAGGTGGAGGCCATGGCGATCGATCCGGGCGGGGCTGATCCCGCCCGGTCCATCGCCATGGCGGGCTATTCGCGGGACGAAGGCATCGGCGAGGGTGGCAGGCGCCTGAGTTTCGACCCCGCCTGCCTGATCACCGCCCGGGCGCCGGCCTCCAGCGCCAGCAACTGCCGCGCGCACAAAGGCGCCTCCGGCGGCGCCGTGATGCAGTTGTCAGCGGCGGGCACACCGCTGTTGAGTGGGGTGATATCAGAGGGGGATGGTGCCGGGCTTAGCACCTTCGTGCCCGTCGCCGCCTTTCGCAGCGCCATCAGCCTGCACCTGGATTAAGCCGGCCCGGCCAGTGCCCGGGGCGCCGGCAACGCTCAGCTACCGGTCTTTTGTCGCGCGGGCGCGGGCGCGCCTACATGGGCTTCACCGCGGGCGGCGGCCAGTTCCACCTGTTTTTGCCGCTCGCGAAACCGCGCCGCCTGCTCGGGGCTCAGGCTGTCGTAACAGCGGGGACAACAGACGCCCTTCTGGTATTCGGGCGACAATTTGTCCTCCTCGGTGATGGGGTGCCGGCAGCCATAGCACTGGTCGTACTGGCCTTTTTCCAGGCGGTGGTTCACCGCGACCCGATTGTCGAAGACAAAGCACTCCCCTTGCCAGAGGCTCTCCTGCTCAGGCACTTCCTCCAGGTACTTGAGGATCCCGCCCTGCAGGTGGTAGACCTCTTCAAAGCCCTCCTGCAGCATAAAGGCCGAGGCCTTCTCGCAGCGAATCCCCCCGGTGCAGAACATGGCGACCTTCTTCTGCCTGCGCGGATCTAGCTGCCCGCGCACGAAGGCGGGAAACTCGCGGAAAGTCGTGGTATGGGGGTCAATGGCGCCGCGAAACGTGCCAATGGCGCATTCGTAGTCGTTGCGAGTATCGATCAGCAGCACCTCGGGGTCACTGAGCAGCGCGTTCCAGTCCGAGGGGTTGACATAGGTGCCCACAGCCCGGTTCGGGTCGATGCCGCTGATTCCCATGGTTACGATCTCTTTCTTCAGCTTCACCTTCATACGGTAGAAGGGCATGTGATCGTCGACGGATTCCTTGTGCTCCAGATCGGACAGGCGCGGGTCGGCGCGCAGGTAGGCCAGCACCCGATCCACACCCTCGCGAGTGCCGGCGATAGTACCGTTGATGCCCTCCCGCGCAAGCAGCAGGGTGCCGCGGGTGCCGGCGGCCTGGCAGGCATCCAGCAGTGGCTCGCGCAAGGCGTGAAAATCCTCGAGGGTCACGAACTTGTACAGCGCTGCGACAATGAAATCGGACATGGCTCCTCCTATCCCCGGTCCGCCTTGCTGCCGCCGTGGCATTCGGGCGATTCAGGCGCGAGCTGCTGTCGCTGCTGCCACTCCTGCGCGGTGTACAGGTGCAGGGCCAGGGCGTGCACGGGTCCTGCAAGCTGTGGCGCCAGCGCGGCATACACCCGCTGGTGTCGCGCCACCTTGCGCTGGCCATCGAAACGATCACTGACCATTACCACCTTGAAATGGGTCTCCGAGTTGGCCGGAACGCTGTGTTGGTGGCTTTCATTGGCCACATCCAGGAACAGCGGGGCAAATTCTGCGGCCAGTCGCTGCTCGATATCCCGCTGCACCGTCATGGCAAGCTCCAGTAAAAAAAAGGAGCGCGATTATAACCGAGCGCCCCGACCCGCGACAGCTACCGCGCGCCAGCTACCGCGCGCCAGCTACCGAGCCCCGCGGTCGGCCATGGCCATTCAACCCCGATCGCGCCGGCGGCGCTCGGCCCGGAACTGGCCGGGTGTCTGGCCGGTCCACTTCTTGAAAGAGCGGTGGAAAGCGCTGGGGTCGGTGAATCCCATCTGCAGGGCCACCTGGTTGATCGACAGCTCAGGCCGATCCAGCCAGAGGATGGACGCGTCCCGCCGGGCCTCGTCTTTCAACTGCTGGAAAGTCGTGCCCTCGCGCTTGAGCCGACGCCGCAGGGTGGGAGCCGAGGTGCTCAGGGCCCGGCTTATGGTTTCAAAACTGGGGAACCCGGCGCTGAAGTCATGTCCCATCATCGCCTTGACCTGCACCGACAGGCTGCGCCCATCGGGTTCATTGTCCATTATCAGGAGCTGGTAGGGCGCGGTGCGCAGGAACTCGCGCAGGGAGTGCTCCGTATGTACCACCGGCCAGCCGAGGCAGGCGCTGTCGAAATAGAGCAGGTCGCTGGCCTGGCCAAAGTAGACAGGGCAGCCGAACAGGCGCTCATATTTGTCGGCCCTTCCGGGGGCGGGCCCGCGCAAATCCACCCGTTTCAAATCGAGCGGACGCCCGCAGAGCCAGCCGAAAAAGCGGTGCCACAGGGAAAGACCATAGGCACCGGCCAGAACATCCCGGGCCTGGGCATCGCGCTGTAGGGTGCGGTACCCCACCCTGGCGTACTGCTCGCTGAAGTTGGTGTAGAGCTGGCTGCGTTCGTCAAAAAACGTGCGGTAGAACTCCGCCATTCGCTGGATTGCCTGGCCGAGATTGCGACAGGAAACAATGCAGTAACACATCATTTTAAATGCCCCCGGCGCGGCCAGTTCACTGCCGGCAACGCCGAAGGTTTCATCCTGCAGCAACTGCAACACCTGCTGGTAAACCCGGGAATACTGCATCGCGCTGATCTGCGGGCGATACCCCGGGGCGCTCTCATCGAGGGGGTCGAAATCGAGCCCGGCGGCAGCCAGGATGGCACTGAAATCGTAGCCACGCGCGTCCACCATACGCAGCAGTGTGCTTACAAAACGGGTGGGAACACGATCACTCATGGGGCCATTGTTACCGGGACCAGCGCAGCGCAGCATGTTAGCAGATGTCCCCGGCGACGGTCAGGGCTGCAGGCAGCCGAGACCCGCCAGTGAAATTTACGTATACTCTAACCAACATATGCGCGGGGGCCACACCATGGAAGCTCGCTACAACGTCTATTTTGCCGGGGAGTTGCGCGACGGGCACGACCTGGCCAGCGTGCGCGACCAACTGGCCAGGTTGTTCAAGGCCGATAGCGCCACCCTGGACAAGCTGTTCAGCGGCAAGGCGCAACTGGTGAAGCGCGACTGCGACAAGGCCACTGCACTGAAGTACAAGCAGGCCATGGAGCAGGCCGGGGCAGTCCCGCTCGTCAAGTCCATTGCCCAAGCTGCTGCAAGTGCGCCTGCCGCGGGCAAAGCGCCGAGCATGGCCGAGCGCATCGCCGCCCTGGCCGCGGCACCGGATGTCGGCTACCCGCACCAGGCCGGCAATGACCCCACCCCCGAAACAGCGCAGCTGCAGCGGCCAGCGGAGTCCGCCAGCGCCACCGGGGGGGGCATCCAGTTGGCGCCTGCGGGCACTGCGGTCCTGCTGCCACAGGAGCGGACTGCGCCGGCCATCAGCACGGTCACGCCGCCGCAGTTGGAGGTCTTCGCCAGCGGCATGCGCCTGTCCGAGCCCCGACCCGAGCCCCCGCCCGCACCGGATACCCGCCACCTCAGCGCGGCTGAGGTCGGTGAACTGCTGCCAAATGTGCCCTCGGCCGCTGCGCCGATAGCACCGGACACCAGTGCCATCAGCCTGGCGCCCGACGGTACAGACCTGTCGGACTGCGCCGCGGCGCAGCCGCCCCCACCCGTGATCGACCTGTCCGGCCTGGTGTTGGCTCCTGCCGGTGCGGATGTGCTGGAGTCTCGTTACCGCGCCAAGCACGACCAGCCGGCGCCGGCAACGGACCACCTGGCGCTGGAGGACTGAGCGGCGACCGGTCGGTGGGGGCGCCCGCCTCGGCCACAGCAGTTCCGCTCGACTCCCCGGATACCAATGCTGATATGAAACCGCAAGATATGACTGCTGACAGCGCCCCCGCCTCACCCTCGCTGCTGCGCCGACTGGCGGCCATGCTTTACGACATTTTCCTGGTACTGCCCTTGATCATGACCTGTGTCGCCCTGGCCATGGGCGTGCGCGTACTGCTGGGATCGAGCCCGGCAGGCGATGGGACAGTGCAGCTTGAGCCGCTGCTGGTGCAAACACTCGCGGTGCTGACCACCATGGCTTTTTTCTGCTGGTTCTGGCTGAAAAACGGCCAGACCCTGGGTATGCAGGCCTGGCGCATCAAGCTCCAGAGCTTTGCCGGAAGCCCGCCCAACGTCCGCCAGGTACTTATCCGCTGCGTCGGCGCGGCGCTGTCCGCGGGCTGCCTGGGACTGGGTTACCTGTGGTGCATGGTCGATCGGCGCGGGCGCTACTGGCACGACTGGCTTTCCGGCACCGAATTGCGCCTGTTACCCGGCAAGAAGCAACGCAAGCCCGCAAAGAAATCCGTAGATTCCGCAGCGACTGGCGCCTGAACGGGTCTGCAAGCGCAGACTTCAGCGCATTTGTGTTCAGTTTGCGCTCCCGTCGTCATACACTAGGCGCCTGACAAATAGCCTGGAAATCGACGATGACCGCCATCAACTTTACTGCGCGCAAAATTGCCAATGCCGCCGAAGGCAGCAGCCAATGCGCCATCCTCCCGCTCTACCACCGCAAGAAACTCTCCGCTACGGCGCAACAACTGGATGCTGCCTCGGGCGGCGCGATCACTGCCGCCCTGGCGCTGGGAGATTTTTCCGGCAAGGCCGGAGAGAGCTGCCTGTTACCGGGAGCCGGCGGGGCCAAACGCCTATTGCTGGTAGGCTGTGGTGATCCGGCCACCTTCGACCGCGCGGCCGCCCGGGAATTCACCCGCACCCTGGTCAAGGCCATCTCTGCAACCCGGGCCGGCGACGCGGTGCTGCACATCGCCGACCTTCACCCGAAGGATGGCAGCATGCCCTGGCTGCTGCAGACCCTGGCCCGCCAACTGACCTGCGCCAGCTATCGCTACACAGCGACGGTCTCCAAGCCCAAGCCGCCGCTGAAGCTGGCGCGCCTGGTCGTCAACACCGGGGACAGCCGTTCGCTAAAGGCGGGCCAGAAAGCGCTGGAGCGCGGTGCAGCGATGGGCAATGGCATCAACGAGGCTCGCCGCCTGGCGGATTTGCCCGGCAATATCTGCACGCCGTCGTACCTGGCTCAGGAGGCGCGCAAGCTGGCGCGCGATCATGCCCGGCTCACCACCAGCATTCTCGATGAGAAAAAGATGCGCGAGCTTGGCATGGGCTCCCTGCTCTCGGTCAGTGCCGGCAGCGAGCAACCGGCCAGGCTGATCGTGATGAACTATAAGGGCGGCAAGCCAGGGCAGAACCCCTATGTGCTGGTGGGAAAAGGCATAACCTTTGACAGTGGGGGCATCTCCCTCAAACCCGGCGCCAAGATGGACGAGATGAAATTCGATATGGGCGGTGCCGCCAGCGTCTTCGGCACACTGCAGGCTGTGGTGGAGCTGGCCCTGCCACTGAATGTCATCGGTATCGTTGCCGCGGCGGAAAATATGCCCAGCGGTCGCGCTACCAAGCCTGGCGACGTGGTGACAAGCATGTCCGGCAAGACCATCGAGGTGCTCAACACCGACGCGGAGGGACGCCTGGTGCTGTGCGACGCGCTCACCTATGCGGGCCGGTTCAAGCCCCACGTGGTTATAGATATCGCCACGCTCACGGGCGCCTGTGTGATCGCCCTGGGTTCCCACGCCTCCGGTCTCTATGCGAACCAGGACAGGCTCGCCGAGCAATTGTTAGCCGCCGGAGTCGAAAGCCACGACCGCGCCTGGCGTATGCCGCTGTGGGATGACTACCAGAAGCAGCTGGACAGCAACTTCGCCGACATCGCCAATATCGGTGGTCCCGGTGGTGGCAGCATTACCGCTGCCTGCTTTCTGGCCCGATTCACCGAGGATTACCACTGGGCTCACCTGGACATCGCGGGCTCGGCCTGGGACGGCTCCCCCAAGGGCGCCACCGGTCGCCCGGTGGGACTACTGACGCAGTATCTGCTGGAGCGCGCCGAGTGATGCCGGCGCGGCGCAAACCGGGTGGCGCAGTGTGACCAGGGTCGGCTTTTACGTGGTGCAGGCCGCCCGGCAGGCACAGCGACTACAGGTGGCCGCGCGGCTGGCGGACAAGGCCTTCCAACAAGGGCATTCGATCTTTATCAATGCAGTTGATGAAGCCCAGGCCCGCTCCCTGGATGAATTGCTCTGGGGTTTCCGGCCCGCCAGCTTTCTGCCCCACGGCCTGCATGGCGAGGAGAACTCCGAGACCATAGCCATCGGCTGGGGCCAGGAACCTGTTGGGCACAATGACCTGCTGATCAACCTGCAGCTGGAGATTCCAGCATTTTTCAGTCGATTCCGCCGGGTGGCCGAAGTCGTTACCCAGGATGCGGAGAGTCTCGCGGCGCTGCGGCGTTCCTGGAGCTTCTACAAGGAGCGCGGCTACCAACTCGAAAAGCACGATGTTTAGCGTATAATTCCCCGTTTCTCGCGCGACCGCCCACCGAACCCGGATTCCCAGACCCATGGAAAAGACCTTCCAGCCCGCCCATATTGAAACCCGTCTTTACCAGGAGTGGGAAGCGCGCGGTTATTTCGCTCCCCGGGGCGGCGAGCGCGCCTATTGCATCATGATTCCGCCGCCCAACGTCACCGGCAGCCTGCACATGGGCCACGGTTTCCAGGAAGCGATCATGGACGCCCTGATCCGCTATCACCGCATGGCCGGCTACAACACCCTGTGGCAGGTGGGCACTGACCATGCGGGCATTGCTACCCAGATGGTGGTCGAGCGCCAGCTGGAGGCCCAGGGCATCAGCCGCCATGATCTGGGTCGCGAGAAGTTCGTGGAGAAAGTCTGGGAGTGGAAGGAGGAATCAGGCGGCACTATCACGCGCCAGTTGCGGCGCCTGGGTTCCTCCCTGGACTGGTCCCGGGAGCGCTTCACCATGGATCCCGGCCTGAGCGCGGCGGTGCAGGAGGTATTCATCCGTCTGTACCGCGAGGGACTTATCTACCGCGGCAAACGCCTGGTCAACTGGGATCCCGTACTGCACACGGCCATCTCGGACCTGGAGGTGGTTTCCGAAGAGGAGCAGGGCAAGCTGTGGCACTTTCGCTACCCCCTGGTGGGCGGCCTGGGCCACCTGGTGGTCGCCACCACCCGGCCGGAAACCATGCTGGGTGACACGGCGGTCGCGGTGCATCCCGATGATGAACGCTACCGGCACCTCATCGGCCGGATGGTGGAACTGCCCCTGACCGGGAGGGAAATTCCCATCATCGCCGATGACTACGTCGACCGCGAATTCGGTAGCGGCGCGGTAAAAATCACCCCGGCGCACGATTTCAACGATTATGAGATGGGCCGACGCCACGGCCTGCCCATGATCAATATCCTTGACGACAACGCCGCCATCGGCGCCGCGGCGCCGCCCGCCTACCGCGGCCTCGACCGATTCGAGGCCCGCGCACGGGTGGTCGAAGACATGCAGCGACTGGGCCTGCTGGAGAAAGTTGATGACCACACCCTGCGCGTGCCGCGTGGGGACCGCTCCGGGGTAGTGATAGAGCCCTACCTGACCAACCAGTGGTATGTTGACGCGCGGGCACTGGCAAAGCCTGCCATCGCCGCGGTCGAATCCGGCGCCATAACCTTTGTACCCAGGCAATGGGAAAACACCTACTTTGCCTGGATGCGGGAAATCCAGGACTGGTGTATCAGCCGCCAGCTGTGGTGGGGGCACCGCATCCCCGCCTGGTACGACGCAGCGGGCAATTTTTACGTGGGCGCCAGCGAGGCGGAGATCCGCGCTGACAATGCCCTGGCGGACACCGTGATACTGCGCCAGGACGAAGATGTGCTCGACACCTGGTTCTCCTCCGCCCTGTGGACCTTTTCCACCCTCGGCTGGCCCGAGGAAACCCCCGAGCTGGCGACCTTCCACCCGACCTCCGTACTGGTAACCGGCTTCGACATCATTTTCTTCTGGGTCGCGCGGATGATCATGATGACCCTGCATTTTCGCCAGGAGGTGCCGTTCCACACGGTCTATGTGCATGGACTTGTGCGCGATGCCGAAGGCCAGAAGATGTCGAAATCGAAGGGCAACGTGATCGACCCCATCGACCTGATCGACGGTATCGACCTGGAAAGCCTCATCGGCAAGCGCACCGCCGGCATGATGCAACCGCAACTGGCGGCGAGGATAGAGCAGGCGACCCGCAGGCAGTTCCCCGACGGTATCGCAGCCTATGGCACCGATGCCCTGCGCTTCACCTATTTCTCCCTGGCTTCCACTGGCAGGGATATCAAGTTCGATATCGGCCGTATCGAGGGCTTCAGCAATTTCTGCAACAAGATATGGAATGCCGCCCGCTACGTATTGATGAACTGCGAGAACCAGGACTGCGGCACGGGGACAGATGCGATACTTGAGCTGAGCCTCGCCGATCGCTGGATCAACAGTAAACTGCAGTCAGCAACGAACGAGGTGACACGCGCCATCAGCAACTACCGCTTCGATCTGGCATCGCAGGCGCTCTACGAATTCGTCTGGAACGAATTCTGCGACTGGTACCTGGAGCTGTGCAAGCCGGTCCTGACCGGGGCCACCGCCAGCGAGGCCGACAAGCGCGGCACCCGCCGCACCCTGGTCCAGACACTGGAGACCCTGCTGCGCCTGGCTCACCCCATCATGCCCTTCATCACCGAGGAGATCTGGCAGAAGGTCGCACCGCTCGCCGGGGCCCAGGGCGAGACCATCATGCTCGCCAGCTATCCGGGCTTCGATGCCAGCCTGGATGACCCAGCCGCGGTGGCC
>JBFZEF010000225.1:0-5106 GCA_041307045.1 Halioglobus sp. | reverse complement strand
TCGGTACTGGTGGTGAAGGCGTCGATATTGGCCTCGTCCGGGTTGGCCTGTTTGTCCTCCCCCGCTAGCGGATCCATATAGCGGCCGCGGCAGAGCAGGCAATCGAGGTCGCGCAGTTCTGCGGGGACCTGGTCGATGGGTACCCAGTCCAGGAAGTGGTCGCCGGGCACCCCTGTGCCGGGCGCCCCTCGGCCGGGCGCCCCTTCACGGCAATCGCTGCCGTCGCCAGTTTTGTTGGCCGGGCAGACCACATGCTTGGTATCCTGCGCCAGCACCCCGGCCGCGATGGTCAGGCCGACCAACAGCGCGGCCGCAGCTGCATAAAAACGCAGCGTGCGGGCGAGTGGTCTGGCAGAGTCAGCTATCATTTTTGTCGGGGCATTCAGGTCAGGGTGCGGGCGCGGATTGAACGCGGATTCTAAAGCATCACCCCGCCCTTGTCCGTCAATTATTCAGAAGGGAGAAGCAGGTGAGCGTGCTGTGACGAGCCGTCCCCCGCCAGGTGAACTGTTGCAATGGGCACTGCGCGTTCTGGCGCCGGGCCCGGGCAGTGCCATGCCAGCGCTTGCGGTGGTGGCCGGCGATGCCAGCAACCGGCGCTATTACCGCGCCTCGATCGGCGCTCGCAGTTATATCCTGGTGGATGCACCGCCCGCGACCGAGAAGAACCAGGCCTTCCTGGCGATACGCGAGCTGCTGGCGGGTGCGGGGGTGCGGGTGCCGGCGCTGTACACGGCAGACCTGGCGCGAGGTTATATGGCCCTCGAGGATCTCGGGGATCGGCTGTTGCTGGCGGAATTGGACGCCGGGTCGGTTGACCAGCACTACCGCGGTGCAATGGACCTGCTGCTGCAGATCGCGGTCATGGATTTGCACAGTGCTTCCCCGCCCGCTGCCCTGCCGAGCTATGACGAGGCGCTGCTCGCGGAGGAGTTGGGGCGTTTTCCCGCCTGGTTTGTCGAAGCCCTGCTCGGGGAGTCACTGGACACTGACGAGCAGCGCCTGCTGCAGGCAAACAGCGCAGTGCTTATCGCCAGTGCCCTGGAGCAGCCGCGCGTGCTGGTGCACCGGGATTTTCACAGCCGCAACCTGATGCCGCAGGCTGATGGCAGCCTCGGCGTCATCGACTTCCAGGATGCGGTGCTGGGCCCGGTCACCTACGACCTGGTGTCCCTGCTGCGTGACTGTTATATCCGCTGGCCCGCGGCGCAGGTGGAGCACTGGGCGCTGGCATATCGACAGCGGCTGGAGGCCGGGGGCCTGCCAGGGGCCGTCGAGGCCGACCGCTTCCTGCGCTGGTTCGACCTCATGGGGCTGCAGCGGCATATCAAGGTACTGGGCACCTTCGCGCGCCTGTACCTGCGCGATGGCAAGCCGGCCTACCTGCGGGACCTGCCGCTGGTGATCCACTACGTGCGGGAGATCGCCGCGAAGTACGCACGGGAGGAGCCGGCAGTGGCGGAGTTCCAGCGCTGGTTCGAGCAGCGGCTGGCGCCGCTGATCGCCCGCCAGGACTGGAGCGCCGCCGGATGAAGGCCATGATTCTGGCGGCCGGCGTGGGCGAGCGCATGCGCCCCCTCACCGACCACACTCCGAAGCCCCTGCTGGAGGCCGGGGGCAGTCCGCTGATCGCACATCATATCGAGCGCCTGGCGCGGGCCGGGTTCACCGAACTGGTGATCAACGTCTCGCACCTGGCCAGCCGTATCACCGGCTATTGCGGCGATGGCAGCCGCTGGGGAGTCGCCATCACCTACTCCCACGAGAGCGAGCCGCTGGAGACGGCCGGCGGGATCTTCCAGGCGCTGCCGCTGCTGGGCTTCGACCCCTTCCTGGTGGTCAATGGCGATGTCTGGATTGACTATCCCTTCGCCCGCCTGCGCGGGTTCACACCGGCGGATCCGGCGTGCGCCCACCTGGTGATGGTGGGCAACCCGCCCCAGCATCCGCGCGGGGACTTCGGGCTGGATGCGCAGGGCCGGGTGCTTGAACTGGCACCGGGTGCGAGCGGCCTGACCTATGCCGGCGTGGGTGTCTACACCCGCGCTTTCTTCGCCAGCATGACTCCCGGCAAGATGCCCCTGCGGCCGCTGCTGGACGCGGCCATCCGGCGGGGCTGCCTCAGCGCCGAGTACTACCCCGGCCACTGGGAGGACGTGGGCACGCCGGAGCGCCTGGCCAGGCTGGACGCGGCCCTGCGCGCGGGCGCCCTGTCTGGCACATCGGGGTGAGCTGAAGTTGCTCGACTACCGTGTGCCCCAGGCCATTAGTCGCTAGAATAGCGCCCTGACAACCAGCTGGAGCCAGCATGCCGGACTTCCTGATCGCCCCTTCCATACTCTCCGCCAATTTTGCCCGCCTGGGTGAGGAGGTGGATGCGGTGCTGGCCCCGGCGCCGACATCGTCCACTTCGATGTGATGGACAACCACTACGTGCCCAACCTGACGATCGGGCCGATGGTCTGCAGCGCCCTGCGCAAGCACGGGGTCACCGCCCCCATCGATGTGCACCTGATGGTCAGCCCGGTAGATCAGTTGATAGCGGATTTCGCCGCCGCCGGCGCCACCTGGATCACCTTCCACCCGGATGCCTCCACCCATGTGGACCGCTCCCTGCAGCTGATCCGCAGCGCGGGCTGCAAGTCCGGCCTGGTGTTCAACCCCCACCTCGGCCTGGATGCCCTGAAGTATGTGCTGGACAAGGTGGACATGGTGCTGCTGATGTCGGTCAACCCCGGTTTCGGCGGACAGGCGTTTATTCCCGCCACGCTCGACAAGCTGCGCGAGGCCCGCGCCCTCATCGATGCCTCGGGCTTCGATATCCGCCTGGAGATCGACGGTGGGGTGACGCCACGCAACATCGCGCAGATTGCCGCCGCCGGCGCGGACACCTTTGTCGCCGGTTCCGCCATTTTCGGCCAGCCGGATTACGCGGCGGTCATAGCGGATATGAGGGCGCAGTTGGCGTCGGTTTGAGCGCTGGTGTTTACCGCAATCCGATTACGCATATTTACGCTCCGAGGATAAATCGTGAATCCGCAGGAATTTGCCGCGCTGGCGGCAGACTACAATCGCATACCGGTCAGCATCGAAGTGCTGGCCGACCTGGAAACCCCCATCAGCAGCTACCGCAAACTGGCGGAGGGGCCCTATTCCTATTTCTTCGAGTCGGTGCAGGGCGGCGAGAAGTGGGGGCGCTACTCCATCATCGGCCTGCCCTGCACGACCGTACTCAAGGTGTTCGGCCACCGGGCGGAAGTCTGGGTGGATGGCCGCCTGGCCGAAAGCACCGAAGTCACAGATCCGCTGGCCTTCGTCGAGGTGTTCCAGCAGCGCTATCGCACCGCGCCCCGGGCGGACCTGCCGGTGTTTCACGGCGGCCTGGTAGGTTATTTTGCCTACGACACCGTGCGTTTCGTGGAGCCGCGGCTGGCCGCAGGTACGCCGCCGGATCGCCTGGGAACGCCGGATATCCTGCTGATGGTGTCCGAGGAAGTGCTGGTCTTTGACAACCTCGCGGGCACCATTCGCCTGGTCGTGAACGCGGATCCCGCTCGGGACGATGCCCTGGCGCGAGCACAGGAGCGCCTGCGGGAACTGGTGGCGCGCCTGCCGCAGCCGATGGCGCCGCTGCCGGAGGTGGTCCTGGGCGGCGCCGGCAGCAGCGAGCTGGAGCAGCAGGCCGAATCTGATTTTACCGAGCAGCAGTACGAGGCCGCCGTAGAGCGGGTGAAGGAGTATGTGCTGGCCGGGGACGTGATGCAGGTGGTGCCGTCCAGGCGCATGAGCATTCCCTTCGACGCGCCGCCGCTCAATCTCTACCGGGCGCTGCGCAACCTCAATCCCTCGCCCTATATGTATTTCCTGGACCTGGGGGATTTCCACATCGTCGGGTCCTCGCCCGAGATCCTGGCCCGCCTCCAGCGCGGGCTGGTGACGGTGCGGCCGATCGCCGGCACCCGACGCCGCGGCCGCACGGAAGAGGAGGATGTGGCGCTCGAGGCGGAGCTGCTGGCGGACCCCAAGGAAATCGCCGAGCACCTGATGCTGATCGACCTGGGCCGCAACGACGTCGGCCGTATCGCGCAGACCGGCTCGGTGCTGCTGTCTGACAAGATGGTGGTGGAGCGCTATTCCCACGTCATGCACATCGTCTCCAACGTGACCGGCCGCTTGCAGCCCGGCAGGACTGCCATCGACGTGCTGCGGGCGACCCTGCCGGCGGGCACCCTCAGCGGGGCGCCCAAGATCCGCGCCATGGAAATCATCGATGAACTGGAACCGGTGAAGCGCGGCATTTATGGCGGGGCCGTGGGCTACATCTCCTGGGCCGGCGACATGGACACGGCAATCGCCATCCGCACGGCGGTGATCAAGGATGGCCGGCTCTATGTGCAGGCCGGCGGCGGCGTGGTGGCGGATTCCGTACCGCGCCTTGAGTGGAAGGAAACCCAGAACAAGGCGCGGGCGGTGTTCCGGGCGGCGTCGATGGCGCTCGGCAGGCAGGGCTGATCGGCCCGGGCTCAGGGATAGGCATACCCGGCCTGCAGCCCCAGCGGCAGGCCCAGCCCCCAGAAGATGAGCAGGAACAGCGTCCAGCCCACGAGCAGGACGACCGAGTAGGGCAGCATCAGCGAGATCAGGGTGCCGATGCCCGCGCCGCTGTAATAGCGTTTGCAGAACACCACAATCAGCGGGAAATAAGGCATCAGCGGCGTGATGATGTTGGTGGAGGAATCACCCACGCGATACGCTGCCTGGGTCAACTCCGGGGCTATGCCCAGCTGCATCAGCATGGGCACGAAAATGGGCGCGATGATCAGCCACTTCGCCGAGGCGGAGCCGACGAACAGGTTGACGAAGGCCGTGAGGCCAATGATCCCGACGACCGTCAGTTGGGCCGGCAAGCCCAGCGCGCCCAGCCAGCCGGCGCCGGACATGGCCAGCAACAGGCCGATGTTGGAACCGGTGAAGGCGGCGATGAACTGGGCTGCGAAGAACGCCATGACGATGTAGTAGCCCATCGACGACATGGCCTTGGCCATCCCCTCGACAATATCGCGATGACTTCTGACGGTGCCGGCAAGGTAGCCGTAGACAATGCCC
>JBFZEF010000224.1:0-4548 GCA_041307045.1 Halioglobus sp. | reverse complement strand
GACCACGACTACATGGCGAAAAAAGGGCAGGAAGTGCTGCGTAACATCCAGCAGTGGCGCGACGGCGAGGTATCCGGTGAGGTCCTGGTAAAGAGTGGCCGCGCCTATATCGACCACATGTACGAGCATATGAACTCCGAGGAAAAGCTGGTTTTCCCCCAGATTGAGGGCATGCTCAGCGCCGAGGACTGGCGCGAACTGGCCCAGGATGACCAGTTGCGACCGGTGTCAGACCCGGTCTTCGGGCAGCGGGTCCAGCGCGAATTCCGCAATATGGCGCGCAAGTTGCGCAGTGGTGTGCGCCGGGGCGTGGAGCGGGGCACGCTGGTGGAGTGGCTGAGCATCGAGGCCGTGATGGAGTCGCTCGAGGTTTTGTCCATGGCCTACGAGTCCGCGCGCGGCAGCGCCGGTGAACACCTGCGCATCGCCTGGGATGAGGGACTGGAAATGTTCCGGGAATCCGCGGCGACTGCGCCCCTGCGCTGCGCCGCCAATAATGCCCGGCTGGGATTGCGCCTTATCCAGGACATCGCCGACATTTCCCGTGAAGCCCTGGGGGATATCTCCCGGGTCAACCAGGAGCGAAAAGACCGGATTCGCCTGCTGGATAGTTAGGCTGTTCTGCCTCCGGGTCGCGAAACTGCAGGCTGGCCAGGCGCTGGTAGAGTTCGCAGCTTTGCATCAGCTGTGCGTGGGTGCCGGTGGCAACCAGCCTTCCCTGGTCGAGTACGGCGATCCTGTCCGCGTGCAGAATGGTGGACAGGCGGTGGGCGATGATCACCGTGGTGCGGTTTTTCATCAGTTGGTGCAGCGCCTGCTGTACCTGGTGCTCGCTCTCACTGTCGAGCGCGCTGGTGGCTTCATCCAGTAACAGGATCTGCGGGTCGTTCAGTATTGCCCGGGCCAGAGCGATGCGCTGGCGCTGGCCTCCCGAGAGGCGCACGCCCTGCTCGCCCAGATGGCTGCCGTAGGCGTCCGGCAGGCGCTGGATAAACTCGTCTGCGTTGGCGGAGCGGGCCGCGGCGACAATCTCGTCATCCGAGGCGTCCGGCCTGCCGTAGCGGATGTTGTAGCGCACATCGCCGGTAAACAGGGCGGGCTGTTGCGGTACCAGTGCCATATGGCTGCGCAATTGCTGCAGGCCCAGCTCGCGAATGTCCTCACCATCCAGCGTAATCCGCCCCTGCTGGGGGTCGTAAAAGCGCTGCAGTAATTCAAACACGGTGGACTTGCCGGCCCCGGACGGCCCCACCAGGGCGAGGCTCCTGCCCGCCTCGATGGTGAGTGAAAAATCCCGCAACGCCGCCTGGGCCGGCCGGGTGGGGTAGTGGAAGGTGACAGCCTCCAGTTTCAGCTGGGGACGGTGGCGCCGGGCGGGCAGCTCCCGGGGACCGGGGTCGTCTATCAGGCTGCGGGTGTTGAGCAGTTCGATCAGGCGCTCGGCGGCGCCGGCGGCCCGCTGCAGTTCCCCCCACACCTCGGACACCGTGGCTATGCCGCTGCCCACCATGATCGCGTAGAACACGAACGCGCCCAGTTCACCGCCGGTCATGCGGCCACTGATCACATCCTGGCCCCCCTCCCACAGCATACCGGCCATCCCCGCGAACAGCAGCAGGATGGCGCCGCCCATCAGCAGGGCGCGCTGCCAGACCCGCCGCTGGGCGATGGCGAAGGCCCGTTCAACCTCCCGGGTAAACGCCGCTGACTCGAACCGCTCCTGGGTATAGCTCTGCACCACCCGGATGTGCTGGATGACCTCTCCCGCATAGCTGCCCACGCTGGCAATGCTGTCCTGGCTCTGGTTGGACAGGCGCCTGACCCTGCGTCCGAAGAACAGTATGGGCAGCAGTATCAGCGGCACCCCGACGGCGATAATCAGGCTGAGCTTGAGGTTGGTGACGAACATCAGGACCAGCGCCCCTACCAGGGTCAGGCTGCTGCGCAGGGCCATGCTGAAGGAAGAGCCGATAATGGTCTGCAACAGGGTGGTGTCGGTGGTCAGGCGCGACATGATCTCGCCGCTGCGGTTGAGCTCGAAAAAACCCGGGTGCAGGCGCACGCTCTTGTCGAATACCGCCTTGCGCAGGTCGGCGCTCACCCGTTCACCGAGCCCGGACACGAGGTCAAAGCGCAC
Organism: Halioglobus sp.; assembly: GCA_041307045.1. GTDB lineage: Bacteria > Pseudomonadota > Gammaproteobacteria > Pseudomonadales > Halieaceae > JARRPM01. The sequence goes on along the minus strand of JBFZEF010000224.1, from coordinate 2,411 downwards.
ACACGGGCCCACGGCGATGGCGGCGGCGATCGCGATCAGCAGGCTTACCGCCACCAGCAGGTCGGCGCTGTCGTCGTTGCCGAAGCCGCGGTCAATCAGCACCTGCAGGCCCCATCCTATGGACAGGGTGGCAGCGGCGGTGAACAGCAGCGCCAGGCTCGCGCCCGCGAGGCGCAGCTTGTAGGGCTTCAGGAAGCCTATGACCGGCAGCAGTGAGGGCAGTGTCGAAAGTTTCGCCTTGGCTACCACCGGCTATTGCGTCGCGGCGTTTCTGTTGCGGGTGATAAAGCGGCCGAAAAATACGCCCAGCTCGAACAGCATCCACATGGGTATGGCCAGCAGCGACTGGGAAAAAATATCGGGCGGGGTCAGCAGCATGCCGACGACGAAACAGCCTACGATGATATAGGGGCGCTTCTGTGCAAGCTGCTGTGGGGTGGTGATGCCGGTCCAGATCAGCAGCACCGCGGCGATGGGAATTTCGAACGCCAGGCCGAAGGCGAAGAACAGTGTGAGCACGAAATCCAGGTAGCTGTTGATATCGGTCATGATGGCGATATCGGCGGGACCGGTGCTGGTAAAGAAAGCGAATATCAGCGGGAATACCAGGTAGTAGGCAAAGGCCGCCCCCAGGTAGAACAGGAATATGCTCGATACCAGCAGCGGCACTGCGATACGCTTTTCATGCCGGTACATGCCCGGTGCAATGAAGCTCCAGGCCTGGTAAAGCACATAGGGTATTGCCAGGAACACGGCGGCTACCAGGGTGAGCTTGAACGGGGTCAGGAAGGGCGATGCCACCTCGGTGGCGATCATGGTAGCGCCCTCCGGCAGCAGTTTGCGCAGCGGATCCGAGACGAAGGTGTAGATATCATTGGCGAAGGGGAACAGGCCGATGAAGACCACCAGCACCGCCAGCAGCGCGCGCAACAGGCGGTCGCGCAGCTCGGTGAGGTGGGCGACCAGCGGCAGCGGCTGGTCGGTGCTATCGGGTTCAGCAGCTGGCTCTGTCATTCTGCGCTTTTGTCCGCTGCTGCCAGCGGTTGCGCCGGGGGCTCGCCTGATGGGTTGAGGTCCACAGCGGGTTTTGTCAGGCTGGCACTAACGCTGCCGACGCCCTGGCCCAGCTGGTCGGCCTGGGCCTTGAGCTGCTCGCCGGTCCGGCGCAGGTCCTGCATCACGGCATCGTTGTGCAGCTCCTGCTGCACTTCCCGTTTGATGTCGTTAAATCCGCGCCTGAGGCGGTTGAGCCAACCGTGGGCGGTGCGGATAGTTTCCGGCAGGCGCTCCGGCCCTATGACCAGCAGCGCCACTATGCCTACCAGTACCAGCTCGCTGAAACCGATATCAAACATTCAGGCCTTACTTGTCCTTGTGCGCGGACGCCGCGGCGTCATCGGACTGCGCCGCGTCGGCCGGCTTGTCGCCCGCGGTATCGTCCTGCATGCTCTTGCGAAAGCCTTTCACCGCGCTGCCCAGGTCGCTGCCCAGGGTGCGCAGCCGCTTGGTACCGAACAGCATGATGACGATCGCGAGGATGATCAGCAGCTGCCATACACTTATCCCACCGATTCCCATTTCGTTCTCCCGTGTATAATTTCCGGGGCGCTATTTTGCGCGCCCGGCTTTTTCCTCGAGCCCCGACCTGCCCAGGCGTGCGCGCAGGCAGTCGGTGACTTCATTGATGTCCACGTCCAGGTGGGACAGCATCACCATGCTGTGAAACCACAGGTCCGCCACCTCGCCGATGAGCTCGGCCCGGCCCTCGTCTCCCCGGGCGTCCTTGGCGGCGATGATCACTTCGGTGGCTTCCTCGCCGACCTTTTCCAGTATCTGGTTCAGCCCCTGGTGATGCAGGCTCGCCACGTAGGACGACGCCGGGTCGGCGCCCTTGCGCTGCTCGATGGTGGCGGCCAGCTGCTCCAGGATATCGCTCATGGTGTTTTCCCGTAGATGTCACCCGGGGAGCGCACGACCGCATCGGTCACCTGCCAGTCTTCGGACTCCCACTTGCGGTAGAAGCAGCTGCGCCGGCCCGTGTGGCAGGCGATCCCCCCCAGCTGTTCCACCTGCAGCAGCACGGTATCCATGTCGCAGTCGATGCGCAGCGCTTTCAGTTTCTGCACGTGGCCGGACTCCTCGCCCTTGCGCCACAGGCCCTGGCGGGACCGCGACCAGTAAACCGCCCTGCCCTCGCTGACCGTGAGCTCCAGGGCCTCGCGGTTCATCCAGGCGAGCATCAGCACCTCACCCGTCTGCCAGTCCTGGGCGATCGCGGGAACGAGGCCCTGGTCGTTCCACTGTATATCCTGGGCAAGTGCGGTCATGCGGGTCCTCTCCGAGGTCACCCATTATGGCACAGGCCTGGTTGTGCGCGCATGGATTCAGCTGTCCCGGGGCCACAGCAGGGC
>JBFZEF010000223.1:0-2837 GCA_041307045.1 Halioglobus sp. | reverse complement strand
AAGCGCGACAACCCGGGCTTCCGTTCCGCCGTGGGTGGTACGGTGGTCAGTTCGCTCACGCATCGCGGCGAGTTCGATGCCTTCGAGGGCAAGCGAAACAATATCGACGTGATATTCAGCTACGTGCCGATACGCGATGGTTCACAGGTCGTGGGCGTCTTCGAGGTTTACCAGGACGTGACACCCACGCTGCGGCTGGTCAAGCGTTCGTTCTGGCAAATAGTGGCGATGCTGGTCGCGGTTCTGGCGCTGTTGTACCTAATGCAGTACTGGGTTGTTCGGCGCATGGACAGGCATTTGCAGGCGCGAAGCCGGGAAATCATCGAGCAAAACACCGCGCTCTCGCTGGCGAAGGAGAACGCCGAGCGGGCCAACCTGGCCAAGTCCGATTTCCTTTCGCGCATGAGCCACGAACTGAGGACGCCGCTGAACGCCATCCTGGGCTTCGGGCAGTTGCTGGAACTGGAGGCCCGGGAACGCGAGCAGGCGGACAACGCGCATGAGATTGTCAACGCCGGGCAGCACCTGCTGGACCTGATCAACGAAGTGCTGGACCTGGCGCGCATCGAATCCGGCAAGTTCACGGTGAGCCAGGAAGCGGTGCTGCTGCTGCCGCTGATCGAAGACTGCCTGACCCTGATCCGGCCGCTGGCCGAGGCGCGCGGCCTGCGCATCGGCGCAGCCGGGCGCGACTGCGCCGGGCACGTCCTAGCCGACCGAACCCGGCTCAAGCAGGTGCTGCTCAACCTGCTGTCCAACGCAGTCAAGTACAACCGGCAAGGGGGCAGCCTCGGCATCACCTGTGTGGCCGCTGGCGATACGGTTCAGATCCGCATCAGCGACAGCGGCGAAGGCCTCACGCCTGAGCAGCAGGGGCGCCTGTTCGTGGCCTTCGAACGGCTGGACGCGGACCAGCACGCCATCGAAGGCACCGGCATCGGCCTGGCCCTTTCCAAGCGGCTGGTGAAACTCATGGACGGCGAGATCGGAGTGGAAAGCAACCCGGGGGTGGGCAGCACCTTCTGGGTGCGAATGGCCGCCGCCAAGGGCCATGCCGATGCCGCCGCCGAGGCCGGCGCTGCGCGAGCCGATGTGCAGGCCCCGGCGGCCGGCCAGAAGCAATGGGACGTGCTATGCATCGAAGACAACCCGGCCAACATGCGCCTGATCGAGCGCATCCTGGCGCGGCGCAGCGACATCCGGCTGCTCACCGCCGACGCCCCGGGGCTGGGCCTTGAACTGGCGCTGGCGCACCGGCCTGCCTTGATCCTGCTCGATATCAACCTGCCGGACATGGATGGCTACGCAGTAATGCAGTGTCTGCGCGAGAGTGCGGTGACGCGTGACATCCCGGTGGTGGCGATCAGCGCCAATGCAATGCCGCAGGACCTGGCGCGCGGCAAGGCGGCGGGCTTCGTTGACTATCTGACCAAGCCTCTGGAGGTAAACAGGCTCGTGCAGGTAATCGACGGAATCATCAAGGCAGTGCAACCTTGAGCTGATGCAGGCCAAAAGGAAGCGAGACCATGAACATGCCCAGCGAACGCGCAACAGAACCTGAGTTCCCGCCGCTGACGGAGGTGCAGCTGCGCCGCAGCATCTATGTGGCGGTGCTGCTGGCCTTCCTGCTGCCACCCTTCATCGGCGGCAGCCTGATGGGCGTGGTGGGCTTTTATCCCATGCCAGAGTTCTACCTGATTTTCTTCAGCTACTCGGGCGCCTATGTCCTGGCCGTCATGCTGGCGGCACTGATCCTGGTGCCCCGGCTGTTTCGCCATATCGTCGCGCTTACCACCCTGCCACGCGCCGAGGCGGAAGCCAGGGCGCAGCGGGTCTTCGCCCGCCTGCCCTGGCAACTGCTTGCCTCGGTCACGATCTATTCGATCTTCGGCGCCCTGAGTGCCGACTTCTCCCTGGAACACCTGGGCTACCAGCAGTACACCCTGCGCGACCACCTCTATCACCAGTTCGGCCTCATTCCGGTAGTCCTCATCACCGCCTTTCCGATCTTCTTCTTTTTCGTCGACCGTCTCGGCCGCTACCTGGGCCCCCGGGGCATAAGCGTCACCGCCGTGCCTTTGTGGGTGAAGCTGCTGATGCTGGGCATCGTGACGCCCCTGCTCATCGACAGCCTGCTCATCGGCTACTACTACAACCGCACCGGCTATTTCCGGCTCGAAACCGGGGTGCTGTGGTTTTCCCTGCGGGCCCTGGCCGCAGGCGGCACCTGGCTTGCCTGGCGCAGCCTGCGCCAGGGAGCGGCCCCCCTGGCGGCCTTCATCGCATCAAGCCCCAATTCCCTGGCCGAGCCCATCCGTGATGGCCTTGCCCCCCTCTCCCTGGACGAGCTAGGCGAACTGACGGCCCGCATCGGGCAGCTGCTCGGCACCATTGTGGAGAACAATCACCGGCTCACCGCAGAGGTCGCCCAGCGCCAGGAGGCAGAAGGAGAGCGCGACCGTCTGACGTCCATCCTGGAGGCCACCACCGATATCGTCAGCATGGCCGACCCGCAAGGGAACATCCTCTACTTCAACCGGGCTGGCCGGTCCATGCTCGGGAAGGAAACGAATACCGAAATGGGGATAGTAATTGCGGAGTTGCATCCCCCCTGGGCGGCTGACCTGATCTTCAAGGAGGGGGTGCCGACCGCCATACGGGACGGGGTCTGGTCGGGCGAGACGGCAATTCTCGGTCCGGATGGCCGGGAAATCCCGGTATCCCAGGTCATCCTGAGCCACAAGGATGCCTTGGGCACCCTGCTCTACCTGTCCACCATCATGCGCGATATTTCGGAGCGACAGGATGTCCAGCGCCGGCTGGAAGCGCGCGACCAA
>JBFZEF010000222.1:0-12736 GCA_041307045.1 Halioglobus sp. | reverse complement strand
ACGGGCGAGGTCGGCGGCCTGGCTGTCTATCGCAAACAGGCAGGTGCCGCGCTGTTGCTCGCGTCCAATGCCAGCGAAGACAGCGTTCACTTTTACGATATCAACAACGACCATCGGCGGTTTGCTTCGGCCGTCCTGGAGGGCGGCGCAGAGGTCGGTCGTGTCAACGAAGCTGGTGGGCTGGCGATCACTGCACACCCGCTCGGTACCGACCTGGGCGCAGGACTGCTGGTGGCGATGGACAACGACAACGGCGAGGGCGCCACCAATTACAAGCTGGTGCGCTGGGCCGACGTGCAGGCCGGCCTTGGAGTGGACGCGATGGCGGCTCTGGTTACCGATACCGCGACCCCCCCTGCGTTTGCCCGGGTGCGGCCCGTAGTCACGACCGAGCCGGTGGCGATACCCGGTGATGCCGCGGACGATCCCGCCATTTGGGTACACCCTGTTGATCCCGCTCGCAGCACTGTCATCGGCACCAACAAGCAGGGCGGTTTATACGTCTACAGTCTCGATGGCGCGGCTGTCCAGTATCTGGAAGACGGCCAGATCAACAATGTCGATGTGCGCTACAACTTCTCATTGGGCGGTCAAGCGGTTGACCTGGTAACGGCAAGCAACCTTTCAGATAACAGCATTGCAATCTATAAGGTCGATGCGGCGACCGGTATGCTGGTCGATGTGGCGGATGGCGTTCAACCTACCGAAATGTCCGAGCCCTACGGCCAATGCATGTACCAGAACCCGCAGACGCGGGCGACATATGTGTTTATCAACGACAAGAGCGGCCTGTACCGCCAGTGGGAACTCAAGGACAGCGGCAATGGCAGGGTGCGTGCGGAACACCGCCGGGATTTTTCTGTGCCCAGCCAGCCGGAAGGCTGCGTGGCAGATGATGAGTACGGCGTGATGTACGTGGGCGAAGAAGGCGCTGCACTGTGGAAATTCAGCGCCGCGCCGGATGGCGGCACCGAGGGCAAGATCATCACTACAGTCGCCGACAACCCGGCTCTCAGGAACGATATCGAGGGTGTGACGTTGTACTACGGCAAGGACGGCGCAGGTTATGTCATCGTCTCGAGCCAGGGCAACGACAGCTATGCGGTGTACGAACGAGGTGGTGAAAACGCTTACCTGGGTTCCTTCGTCATCGTCGCCGACGCAGAGCTGAACATGGACGGTGCCTCGGAGACCGACGGCATCGATGTGATCAGTACACCGCTAGGCGAGCGTTTCCCCTACGGCCTGTTTGTGGCGCAGGACGGTCGCAACCTGATGCCAATGGCAAACCAGGACTACAAGGTGGTGCCCTGGGAGTCCATTGCCGATACTTTGGGCCTGGAGAAGTACAGCGGCTGGAACCCGCGGCAGGCCGTGCTGCGACACTGAGACGCATTGTGGCCGCGACTGCATTCCATTACGGGCGGGTGCGGTATACACCCTGCTGCGACCCTCTGCCCGGCGGCGCGCTTCATTGCGGCTTGAAATTAAGCCTGCGCTGGTTGAGGTCGGCGGTGATGGTATCCATGGCCTGCTTCTCGTATTGCCGCAGGCCACTGAGAATCATGCGCTTCCTGCCGCGCCCGACGACATCCCCCGAATCGACCAGGTTGAATGCCATCTGGACCTCACCACGCTTGCCATTGACCACGACCTCATTGTGATCGATTTCCAGTGAGGGTGAGTGGATGTCGAGCCGGTCCAGATCGATGGTCATGCTCTCATACATCACCATCGGCCGATCCGGGTTGATCATCACGTTCTCTGTCGCCAGCAGGGGCACCAGAATGTGCGGGAAGGTATGCCCGGAGAAGGCGACGTAATTGCGGGTGAGCTGCTCGATCAGCGGCGTGTTCCGGGTGGTGTCGCCGGCGCTGTGAACGGTGAGGTACTGCCGCCCCTGGGTATCATTGATGGACATTCGGGGCGCGGGTTCGGGCAGTACCAGCTCGATGTCCTCAACCACCATGCCGGTAAACGTGAACTCCATATGCTGGCTGAGGCCATAGCGGGTAAGGATGATGGCGAACAGCAGGTCACCGGGTATGCAAAAACGCCGTGCATCTATGTCATGTATCGGGTTGAAGTCGTCCGCGACCTGCTTGGCGAAATTGCTGCCCTGCTCGCGGCTGAAGCTTATCGTGCCGTTGTTGGCCGTGTAGTAGCGGTCTATCAGCATAGTGTGCCAGTTGGCTTGCCGTAATGGTGACGGGCGCGAGTCTAGCAGGAATAGCCGCGCCAGCCCACACGACACTGTGGCAGACCACCGCGGCGCGGCAGTGGGCCGAGCCTCAGAGCCAGTCGCGCAGGCGATAGTAGAGCATTCCCAGCGCCACCAGTTGGCCGCCGAGGGCCTGGCCAAAGGGGATGCGCCAGTGCCCGACGCGCTCGAACAGGTCCAGTCGTTCCAGGGTGCCGCCAATGGCATCCGCGAGGATTTCACCGGCGGCGTGGGTCATATTCACGCCGTGGCCGGAATAACCCAGTGAGTAATACACGTTGTCATGCAGGCGCCCGATCAGCGGTACCCGGTTGACCACGATGCCGATACTGCCGCCCCACTCGTAGTCGATACGCGTTGTGCGCAACTGCGGAAACACCTTGTGCATGCGCGGCTCGATGCTGGCCCGGATGCTGGACGGCACCCTGCCGGAATAGTTGCAGCGGCCGCCGAACAGCAGGCGGCGGTCGGCGGAGAGGCGGAAATAATCCAGCACATAGTTGGGATCGCAAAAGGCCATGTCCAGGGGATTGATCTCCTGCGCCTGCTCCTCATTGAGCGGCTCAGTGGCAATGATAAAGCTGCCGGCGGGAAACACCTGCCCGGAAAGCCGCCGGGTCTCAAGTCGCTGGTAGGCGTTGCCCGCTAGTACCACCGCGCTCGCCCTGACCCGGCCGCCGGCGGTCCTGGCGGCCGGCCGCGGGCCGTGCTCGATCGCCAGCACCTCGCAGCCCTCGAACAGTTTCACCCCCAGGCTGGCGGCCGCCGCGGCCTCCCCCAGGCACAGGTTGAGGGGATGCAGGTGGCCGCTGCGCCGGTTGATCAGCCCGCCGATATAGGCATCGCTGCCCAGCACCGAGCGCATCTCATGCTTTGCCACCATGCGCACATCGGCGCCAAATCCCCGGCGCTGCAGTTCCTCGTGGTAAGCCTCGAAGGCGCGCAGGTGGCGCGGCTTGATCGCCACGTCCATGTAGCCATACTTGAAATCGCAGTCGATCGCGTATTTCTGCACCCGCTCGGCAATGATCGCATTGCCGCGCCAGCCGATATCCCAGATCAGGTCCGCCGCCTCAGGGCCGAGCCGCTGCGCCATCAGGGCCTCGCCGCTGAAGCCACCGATGACCTGGCCGCCATTGCGCCCGGAGGCGCCCCAGCCGATGCGGTTCTGCTCCAGCACCACCACCGAGTAGCCGCGCTCGGCGAGGGTGAGGGCGGTGGCAATGCCGGTAAAGCCGCCGCCCACCACGCATATGTCCGTCTCGATATCACCCTGCAGGGCGGGATAGTCCGGGGCGTGGTTGCGGGTGGCCGCGTAGTAGGAGTCGGGATGGGGTTGGCTGGTCATAGGCTGTCTTCCTCCGGCGTCACAGCGGCAAACATCGAGACCGCGCGCGGTTCCAGCGGGCGCTCGATGACAACACCCCCAGGGCGCAACTCGAAGCCCCGCAGACCCGGGCTGGAGTCTCCGGGCGCCATGCAGCAAATGGCCAGGCGGTAATGGTCGTCGGGCTGCAACAGACAATACCAGACGGGTTCCGCGTCCAGCGGCGCAAGCGGGACAATGCGCCCGGGCGCAACGCTCCCGGCTGCGGCGACGGGGTAGCGCAGGGCGAAGCCAGTGGACTCCAACTCGCGCCCGAGAGACCCGCCGACGGCCTTGATATGGGCCTCCTTGAGGGTCCAGTAATCGTAAAAGCGACTGCTGCACCCGGTGGTATCGCAGGCCTGCAGGTCCGCCAGCTCCGCAGCGCAAAAGAGGCGACTGGCCAGCTTGAGCACGTCGCGCCGGGCATCGCAGTATTCAAGATCAACGCCGACAGCCATACCGCCGCTGACGACCAACGCGAGCCAGTCGCCGCTGTGGCTGAGATTGAAATCGAGCTGGAGCGCCGGTGCCGCCAGGGCGGGTTTGCCCTGCGGGCCGCGGCTGAACCGCAGCCGCCCAGGGCTCGCATCGGCATAGCGCGACACTACCTTGCGCTGGAATTCGTCGGACCCGGTCACCGTCTCGCAACGACAGAGCCACAGGTGGAGTTCGCCCGTGGATGGAATTGCCCACGCATCAGAGGCGCTGGATTTTCTTGCCGATAACCCGGTCACGCACTTTCCAGAACAGGCTCACCGGGTTCACCACCACGATGAATATCCGGCGCAGGCGGCCCTCGGGGCAATTGATGGCGCGCACGGCATGCCAGGCGTGGTCGGTGCGCAACATCAAGGAACTGTAATTGCCTATGGACTGACACTCTATGGCCGCGTCGAACTCTTCGAAACCCGGGGCCGAGTCGTAGTCCAGGCGGCCGCCGTCATCGAGCACCAGGGTGGCGCCACCCCAGGCCGGGTCCCAGTCATCCTTCGAGTTGAAATAAAACAGGTGGGAGCCGTGTTCGCGACTCGAGTCGCAGTGAGGGGACACGTCACAACCGGAGGGGGTGTAGTGCCAATGAAACCGGAACTCGATCTTCTTTGCCCCCAGCAGGCGCGCAATCTCATTGCGATAGGCGTCGCTGCGCAACTCGCCAATAAACGCCTGCCAGGGCTGCGGCACCGCCATGCCCGGCTCATATTCCAGGGAGTAGCGATCGTGCGGCGCCTGTCCCGCCCTGCGCTCATAGCCGAAGTTGTGCTTGAACATCTCCAGCGGCGGCATGTTCGCCAGCAACTCCTGGAAGCCGGCCTCGGTCAGCACACCTTCGTGGTTGTAATACGGGTAGGGCTTTATCTTGAGAAAGTCGGCCCGATCCAAACGGCGCAGCTGTTCGATATCCAGGTATTTCATGCGGCCCTGCCTGCCAGCGGCGGTGTGCGCGCCAGTACCTCGAAGGCATCGTGGCGCACGTGGTTTTTACGGATTTCATCGCGCACCAGTTGCTCACTGACGTGCCCGCAGTCCAGGCACTCCTGCAACAGGCCGAAGAAGAACGCCTCCTGCTGCCGGTCCGGGTGCTCGTGGTAGCGACCCAACAGGCCATACTCGCCGAAGACATTGGCCCGCAGGCGATTCAGCGTGGCCAGCAGCGGCTTGTCCTTGAACTTGTCCGCCGGGGTGAAATCCACCGGCAGGCCGGTTTTCCAGGGCTGGGTGCGGCGCTTGGTGTTGTGCAGCAGGCGGGTGTCGGCGTCGAGATGGTCGAAGTCGTTCCAGTAGTTCTCGAGGTAGCCGACAGTGGCGGGGTCCTCGTAGGCCAGCACCATCCACTCCTTGTAATCCTTTTCCGAGCGGAACAACTGGCCGAACATTTCCTCCGCGTTCCAGTGGGTCAGTTTGGCGCAATCCAGCAACATGACGCTGGTGGCCACCTGGTAGCCCTTTTCGGACTTGTCGGAGCGATGGCGACCCATGACGGCCTTGCCACCCATGTCCCGGTCGAGCAATTCATGGACATCGCCTACGGCGAACACGTCCGGGTCGGTCACCACGGCCCTGCCCTGCCAGTTCATCAGTTGCGGCGGCAGGAAACGCAACGGTGTGAAGGACTGCAGGTCATCCATGTGCCAGACCCGGGTCGTACCCCCGCGCAGGAAGCTCTGGCCCTCCCGGGCCGCCAGAAACGGGTGGTCACGGGTATGGATAAAGCGCACATCGAACTGGTCGGCGTGGCGGGAATTGCGGCGGAACGAATACTCGGCCACCAGCGCGCCCAGCCACTGGCGTTCGTTGGTATGAATGAAGACGCATTTGTCCATCAACCGACCCCCCTGCCCTCCGCTGCGGTATAACCGAACGCCGGTAACAGGCGCGAATCTACCATCGCCTCCAGCTCCGCCACTTGATCATCGTCAAAGTAATCGCGGTAGCCGCCCACCTTGGCTTTGCGCACCTTGAAGGTGTTGGGATCGTTGACATCCTTGGCCTGCACCCGGCTGCCGCTGCGCCAGAAATAGTTTTCCTGCTCCTTCTTGCGCAGGTTTTCCACCGAGGCGAATTCGGCGGTATCCCTTAGATACTCCGCGTTGGCCTGCATACCCAGGAACTCGACGATACGGCCCATCTCCTGTTCCGGGCTGGCGCGCAGGTCCTCGTAGCGCACCACCAGCAGCTGCTCGATCTTCGGCAGTTCCCGCGCCCAGTTGTTCATGAATTCGATGATATGGGACAGGCCCTGGTTCTCGTCCTTGACGAAATCGTACACAGATATGGCCGCCTCGTGTTCGGGGTACTTGTTCATGGCCTTCTTCTCAGGGCGCATGCGGTACTTCCACTGGAAGAACTGGGACACGGCCACGTCGATGGGATTGCGCACCAGGAGCACAGTTTTCTTACTGTAGAAATCCTTTTTCGAGTCGACATTACCGGTGTAGCCGCGCAGGTAATTGTCGTGGGTAAAGAATATTTTGGGGATGTCCTTGTTGAGGCGAGTGTAATTGTCGAAGCCCATCAGGATATTGTCAGGCAGCTTGTAGACGAGCTGGAAATAGCGGGAGATCATCACCCGCACCCAGGTGCGGCCGCTTTTACCGTAGGACGCGAAGATGTACTGGCAGCGGTTATACTTCCAGAATTCCTCGCGGCCGCGGCGCCAGCGTTCCAGCTCGTGGGCTTTTGCCTCGGGCAGGAAGATGCAGGCAACGCGGACCAGCCATTTGATCAGCCGCTTGATTATCATGTGCATGGTATGCGTACCTACTCCCCTGGCCGGGGCGGATGACGTGGCGAAGGGTATAGGATGATCAAGCCATTCTCAAGATTGTGTGGTATTTTTAACGGCTTTCGGCCGGCTGTCGCAACTATTTGAAATCTATGACATTCAAGGCAATCCATCGGTTCCTTCTGGACCGGGGAATGGCGTACCTTTACGCGCTGTTCATCGCCGGCTACTTCCTGTTGCCGATGGCGTCGGGCCATCGGCGGCTGTATTACCTGCTGGTTGTGCCGGCCATTTTGCTGCTGTGGCGGGAGCTGGCGGACTTTTACCGTCGCAACGTACTCGCCGGCTTGCTGCTGCTGTTCGCGACCTACATGACGACCACCCTGCTGTGGACCGCTGACTTCGAGGCGGTCGCGGCCCTGCAGACCCTGGGCCTTGCCATCTGCGTGCTGGGCTTCTGCTTTGTCAGTGGCTACCTGTGGGTTCGCCATGCCGACCTGATGGACCGGCTGGCCCATCGCGCCACTTGGCTGGCCGCAGGGGCAGCGCTGGTATCGATCATCGTATGGTACATCAGCCACCCCTTTCCGATATCCCGGCTCGAGCCACTGGGCGTCATGCATCACCAGAATAAGGCCGGTTCCGCCTACGGCGTGTTCCTGGTGCTGTGCATGCACTACATCTTCACCCAGCGCGGGCGCGACAACCGCGCCGTGTACAGCGCGCTGGCGCTGGTGCTGCTGAGCCTCGTGGTCCTCACCCAGTCGCGCACGGCCATGACCGCGGTGTGCGTCGGCCTGGTTGTCCTGGTGGGTTACCGCGCCCTCGCGGTGGCGGCGGTGGGCATGGCCGCCCTCTGGGCCCTGATGGCCAGCAACCCGGAAGTCTGGGTGAAACGGGTGGGAGACTTCTCCTTCAGGCCCGGTATCTGGGAGCAGGTGTTGGTGGACATGCAGGGTTACTGGTGGTTGGGGCACGGCTACCTGGTAGACCCCCGGGTGCCTGCCTATGGCAGGCTGTTCGACCACGCCCACAACGCTTACCTGGCCACCCTGCGCGACGGCGGCCTGGTCGGGCTGATGCTGCTGGTGGCCATACTGGGGGTCGCACTCCACTGGGCCTGGCAGCTGTATCGCCTGCGCGGGGAGCGGATCTACCTGGCACTGCTGCTGTACGGCATGACCTCCGTCGCCATGGATTACGACCGGCTCTTGCTGGAGCCCCGGGAATTGTGGCTATTCTTCTGGCTGCCCGTGGCGCTTATCATGGCCTCACACCCGGTTCGCCACGAGCCGGTGGGCATTCGCTACCCGGGACACGACCGATGAGAAAACCGCCCTGCCGAGGCCTGCTACCTGGTGGCCTGCTCTGCCTGGCCGCCCTGGCCACCCTGCCGGCGGGCGCCGCCGACAGCGACCCCGCCGCCCTGCCCGCCTGGCAGGTACTGGAATACGAGCAGCAGGCCTTTTTCGTAACCGCCCGCTCGCGGATCGAAGTTGTCCCGCACAGCGCCGACCCGCAGCGCTGGCAACTGACCGCCAGCAGCGCGGTGGCGAACAACTCCGAGGAAGTGGTGCTGGAGCTGGCGGCGGACGGCAGAGCCCGCCACCGCGCGCGCCTGAGCCGGGGCAAGAGCAACGAGCAGCGCTACAAGACCTATGAATACCTGCCCGAGCACATCCTGCGCGTGCGCAGGGACCCGCCCGCCGGGGCGGTCGCCCAGCCTCCCGGCGAATGGCCGGTGAGCAATCGCAGGAAGGTCGCGTATCCCCCCGGGGCTGACGGGCTGCCGGTGACCGACGCCTACGCCCTGCTGCTCCTCGCTGCGCGCTTCCTGAGCTCCCCGGGCGCCGCGGCGGACGTGGTAGTCAACACCGAATTCAATTTTTACCTCGTGCGAATGAGCCGCAGCGATGGCGGACCGGTGGAGGCCAGTTACGAGGTGGCCGGCGGCAGCCCCAGCACCGGCAAGCGCCTGACCCGCGGCGTAACCCTTGCGGTGAGCCCACTGGGAGAGCAGGTCGACAAGCCCGATTTCAGCCTGCTCGGCCTCGGTGGTGAAATCACCATCCTGTTCGACGAGCAATACCTCCTGCCGCTGCAACTACGCGGCACCGCCCCGCGGATCGGCCCCGCCGAAATCAACCTCACGAGGGTGACCCTGCGGGACCCCGCGGCGTGAGCCGTGGCGCCGGCCCGGTGGGCCTGATCAGCAACCCCGCCAGCGGGCATAATCGGGACCAGTTCGAGCGTATTCATTCCCGCGTGGCCGCCTGCCCGGCTATATCCCACCTGGTCACCCACAGCATGGCCGATATCAACCCCGCCCTTGTCGAGCTCGCGCGGCAGGAGGTTCGGGTGCTGGCGATCAACGGGGGCGATGGCACGGCCTCCCGCATACTCGGCGAACTGCTGGAGAACAGGCTGTTCGAGCACATGCCCCTCATCGTGCTGCTGCCCGGTGGCACCGCCAATATGAACGCCGGCGATATTGGCGCCAGGGGCTCGCTGTGGCGGGCGACGCAGCGCTTCTGCCAATGGTGCGAGGGGGAGCGCGCCACGGCCGGCCTGCTGGCACAACGGGCGCTGATGCGGGTGCTGGTTGCGGGTGCAGCGGCGCCCCGCTACGGCATGTTCCTGGGCGGCGGTGCGGTTATTCAGGGCACGGAATACGCCCATCGGGAGGTGCACGCCCGGGGCCTGCGGGACGACTTCAGCCTGGCACTCAGCACCGCGCGCACGGTGTGGGGGGTACTGCGCAACGACCCGGTCTTCAACCGCCACGTGAGAGTGCAACTGGCCCTGGACGGTGGCGACGCCGTCACCCACGACACCCTGATCCTGGCCATCAGCACACTCCAGCGCCTGGCCTTCGGCATGCGCCCGTTCTGGGGCGCGGGTCCCGGGGCGATCCGCCTCACCCTGTTCGAGCAGGGCTGCAGCCGGTTTGCCCGCACCTTTTTCTCCATTGTGCGGGGTCGCCCGGGTCGCAACGCGGTGCCCGAATCCGGATACATCAGCCACAATGCCGATGCAATCCGCCTGCACCTGGACGGCAAGCTCAACCTCGACGGGGAAATCCTGGTGGCCAACGGCCGGATCGATATCAGCGCCAGCACGCCGCTGGATTTTCTCGCCCTGTGAACGGCAGCCCCGTGAATGGCTCTCCCGGTGAGTGACAACACGGTCGCCGGCTACCCCCGGGTAACGGGCCCCGATGCGGCCACCGACCCTGCCCTGGGCAAGCTGCTGGCAGAATTGCAGGCGCGACACCACGGCGCAGTCTGCGCCACCCTGCTGTACGGCTCCTGCCTGCGCAGTGGCGATATCTACGACGGCCTGCTGGACCTGTACCTGGTTTGCGACGACTACCGAGCCGCCTATCGCAGCGCATTTCTCGCTGCCGCCAACTGGCTGCTGCCGCCCAACGTGTTTTATGCGGAGTCGACGCTGGGTGAGAAGACCCTGCGCAGCAAGGTCACCGTGATCTCCCTGGCGGATTTCCGCCGCGGCTGCTCCCGGGCCTGGTTCGAATCCTATATCTGGGGCCGCTTCGCCCAGCCGACCCTCATCCTCCATAGCCGCGATGCGCATACGCGCCGGCAGATCGAGGACTGCCTGCTGCAGGCCGTCCGCACCCTGCTCAGCAACAGCCTGCCGGTACTGCCGCAGGAGGGTGACGTCACCGACCTGTGGGAGCAGGCACTGGCCCTGAGCTATTCCACTGAACTGCGCACGGAGCGTCCGGGGCGGGCCATGGAGTTGGCCCGATCCGCCGCCCCATTCTATGCCGCGGTGACGATGCACCATGCCCCCTCGCTTGGCCAGGGCTTTGCGGTGTATCATGGCGGCGATAAATTGCGCTACCACAGCCGCGTTTCCGGCGCCCGGCGCCTGGCAACGAAGCTGGCCTGGTCATTGCGTCAGGGCCAGGGCAAGCTGCTTTCGGTAGCGCGGCTGGTAAAGGCGCTGTTCACATTTGAGGGGGGGCTGGACTATATCGCGTGGAAGCTGGAACGGCACTCAGGGCAGCATATCGTCATACCCGACAAGGTTCGAAGGGCGCCGCTCATCTACCTGTGGGGATTCTTCTGGGGACTGTACCGCCGCGGTATTTTCAAATAGCCCATGACCATTACCCCCACCCACTCCCAGCGGGTAGCCATCTGCATCTGCACACACAACCGGGCCGAGGTGCTCAAGCGCCTGTTGCTCGACCTGCGCGACATCGAACTGGGGGATACTGATCCCGCCGCGGTCGAACTGATTGTCATCGACAACAACCCCAACTCCGCCACCCGGGATATCTGCGAGCTGACCGGTGCCAGCCTGCCTATCAGGGTGCACTACAGCACCGAGCCACACCCCGGCATTACCTGGGCCCGCAATCGCGCCGTGGCGGTCGCCCTGGAGCGCGGCGCCGAGTTCATAGCCTTTATCGACGACGACGACGTGCCGCTGCGCGACTGGCTGCAGCAGCTGCTGGAGCGCCAGCGGGTCACGGGCGCGGACCTGGTGTTTGGCAGCTGGGTACTGGATGAGCAAATGCCGGAGTGGGCGCGCGAGACAGGTATCTTCCGCTCGCCGAGCAAGTCCAAGCAGGACAAGAAAGGCGGTCGCTACGGCCTGCCGGACTGCGCCTCCACCTGCAACCTGCTGGTGAGCAGGAATATCCTCGAGCGTGTCGCCGCGGCCGGCCCCGTGTTTTCCCATGCCTTTTGCAACAGCGGTGGCGAGGACAAGGATTTCTTCATCCGCGCCCACCAAATGGGCGCAACCCTCGCCTCTGCGGAAAAATCGATCATTCACCGCATTCACGGGCCGGGGCGATACACCGCCAGGGGCCTGATCCGGCGCGGCTTCAAGAACGGCTGCTCCCAGGTGAACATGGCGCGCTATCACGGTGACGGCAAACGCCGCCTGAGGCTGCTATCCACGGCCCTGGCTAAAATGCTTATCTCTCTGATTATGTTGCCTTTTTCCATATTCTCCAAGGGCGCGTTCATGCACAGCCTGTACCGCGTGGCCAAGGCCGCCGGGGTGCTTTACACGACCCTGACAGGGCGCAGCATGAAGTACTATTCACGCTGAAAGTAGCACCCCCAAAATGGCAAAAAACAGCCTGCTCCTATATAGTTGCCCCGTGTAGAACGGACCCCGCAACCCTATGAAAGCCTGCGTATTTATCCAGACCAATCACAAGCAGATCACCGGTGCGATCGTGGCTGAACACGCCCTGCGCCGCTACTCGCGCAACAACGAAAAATTCGACGTAAAGATCATCGACAGCCGCGACTACCCCATGTTCGCAGCGCACGAGGGCCAGGAATACCTGCGTGACGGGGTCAAACGCACCTGGCTCAACGACGACCTGCAATCCTTCACCCCCACCCGCTTCATGCCGCCGAAACTGATGGGCTACGAGGGTCGGGCCGTGGTCATCGACCCGGACATTTTTGCCGCCACGGACATCTGGGAACTGCTCAGCCGGGACATGAAGGGCAAGGCCATCATGTGCCGCATGCGCTCCGGCCCCAAGGGGCTGGTGGATCGCTGCATGGCCAGCAGTGTCATGCTGCTGGACTGCGCCAAACTCAGGCACTGGGATGCCGAGCGCTCCTTCGAGGCCATGTTCAACTTCACCCAGGATTACCAGCCCTGGATCTGCCTGCGCGAGGAAGACCGCAGCACCATCGACTTCTTCGAACCCGAGTGGAACGACTTCGACAAATTCACCACCGCCACCAAAATGCTGCACACCACGCGGCGCAAGACCCAACCCTGGAAGACCGGGCTGCCCACTGACTGGCGCCCGGCCGAGCGCTTCCGCCTGTTTCCGCCGGTGGCCTGGGTGATGCGCGCCCGCCGCAAGCTGTTCGGTGAATACGCCTTCCTCGGCAACTACAAGCAGCATCCCGACCAG
>JBFZEF010000221.1:0-3552 GCA_041307045.1 Halioglobus sp. | reverse complement strand
GGAGAAGATTATCGACGAGGAGATATTTGCCGACCTGCCCGACCTCAAGCACTACAGCGCCCAGGGCAATTTGTTCTCCGGCTTTGGCGGTGACCGTGTGATAAAAATCCACCTGCAGTCGCGTGATCGGGCAGCTGCGGCCAGGGCCGCGGAACTGGCCCAGAGCCTGCTGCTGGAAGCCCTGCCCGATCTCGGCATCGTGGCGAATCCCTCCCTCGAGCAGGCCGAGCCGGAACTGCGACTGACACCCGACGACCGCCGCATATCCGAGGCGGGCTGGTCAAGAGCCGACGTGGGTGTACTGGTGCGGGCGCTGGGCCGGGGCCAGTATGTGGGGGAGCACTTCGACGGCGAAAAACGCATGGATATCATCCTGCGGGCAAAGCCCTGGGACTCCCCGGAAAAATTGGCTTCGATGCCGGTGGCGACCGCCAGCGGCTCGGTCGTGCCGCTGGCCGAACTGGTGGATATCCAGCGCACGGTGGGGCCGGACCAGCTGGTGCGCATCGACAGCCGGCGCACCATCACCCTGGACGTGTACCCCACCGAAGACATGTCCCTCGAGCACCTGTTGCAGGTCATAGAATCGGAGGTGGAACCGCGCCTGAGGGAAATCATGCCCGCGGACGGCAACATCCTCTACGGCGGCAGCGCCGATGGGTTGACCCGGGCCATCAAGTCCATGGCCGGGAATTTCGCCCTGGCGCTCGTGGTGTTGTTCCTGCTCATGGCCGCCCTGTTCCGCTCGCCCGTGGACAGCGCGATGGTTGTCCTGGCCCTGCCGCTGGCCACCGTCGGCGGCGTGGCCGCGCTGCAACTGCTCAGCCTGGTAAGCTTCCAGCCGCTGGACCTGCTGACCATGATAGGCTTCATCGTCCTGCTCGGACTGGTAGTGAACAATGCCATATTGCTGGTACACCAGGCCCGCAGCGCCGAACGCGGCGGCATGGGCCGCAGGGAAGCGGTGGAACAGGCCCTGCAAACCCGGCTGCGGCCGATATTCATGACCACGCTCACCAGCATTTTCGGTATGCTTCCGCTGGTGCTGCTGCCGGGGGCGGGCAGCGTCATTTATCGCGGCCTGGCCGCGGTTATCGTCGGTGGAATGTGCGTGAGTACGATTTTCAGCCTGCTGCTGCTGCCCTGCCTGCTGCGGATGAGGGAGGGCAGCGGCGGGCTCGCCGCGCGCACGGATAGCAACAGGCGCGACAAACTGCAATCCGCCGCATGAGACTGAAACGGGGAACCAGAACATGAAGCACGCCGGCACCCTGGCGTTTGCATTGCTCGGCCTGGCCGCACTGGCAGGGCCCGCGCGCGCGGCCGATCCGCTGGCCATCGTCGAGGTAGCCGAAGTAAGCCGGGGCAGTAACGTGTCCGTACTGCGCCTGCCCGGAACCGTGCTGAGCACCCAGGATGCGCAAATTTCGGCGGAGGTCACCGGCCACCTGACCTGGATCGCGGAGGTCGGTGAGCTGGTGCGCAAAGGCGAGCCGCTGGCGACCATAGACGATCACCTGCTGCAACTGCAGCTGCGCAACGACTGGGCCGAAATCGAGCGGCTCAAGGCCGATATCGACTACAACCGGCGCCAGATCGGCCGGCTGGAGACCCTGGCACAACAAAACAACACGTCCAAATCAGGTCTGGACGAGGTTCAGTCCCGCTTGCAGATGCTGCTCCAGGAGCAGCGCATTGCCGAGGTGGCCCGCGACCGGACCATCCATGACCTGGGGCGCGCGCGGGTGCGGGCGCCCTTTACCGGGGTGATTGCCAGCCGCGAGGCGGATATTGGCGAGTACAAGGAACCCGGCGATCCCCTGCTGCGCCTGGTCGACACCCAGGCGCTGGAGATCAGCGTCAACGCCCCGCTGCGAGCCGCCCATCACAACCAGCCCAAATCACAGGTGCAGGTGGAGGGGGACGGCCGGCAACTGCTGGCACAGATACGCGCGATGGTACCGGTCGGCGACAGCCAATCGCGGATGATGGAGATTCGCCTCACGCTGGAGCCGGGCCACTGGTCTATCGGCGAGGCGGTGACGGTGGAGCTGCCCGACAGCTCATCGACCAATTCCCTGACCGTGCCGCGGGACGCACTGGTGCTGCGCGACCAGGAAGTGTTCGTCTACACCCTGTCGGCGGACAATACCGCCAGGAAGATAGCCGTCACCACCCGTCCGGGACATGGCGCCGACGTTGGCGTGGAGGGAGAGCTGGAGCCGGGAGCCCTGGTGGTCGTGCGCGGCGCGGAACGCCTGCGCGACGGCCAGCGGGTGAAAATAAATCGCCGCCAGGCCGCCGGGAACCCCGATACCCCGGGTTAGCGCAGTGGCGGGCTCAGCTGATGGCGACGCGCCCGGGGGCGGCGGGGTCAGCAGCCAGCACCTCGCCGATCACACCGGCCTGCGGGTAACCGCCCCCGCGCAGGGCATCCAGCAGGCCGGGGGCCCGGTCGGCGGCGACGCCAATCAGCAGGCCGCCGCTGGTCTGGGGGTCGAACACTATCTGCAACAGGTTCTCGTCCACCGGCGCGTCGAGCGCAAGCCGCGCTCCGGCCGCGACATTGGCCGGGTGCATGCTGCTGCGAACCCCGCGGCGCAATTGCTCCAGGGCGCCCTCCAGCAGGGGCAGCTGCGCCAGCTCCAGCCTGGCCGCGCCGTTCTCCCCCAGCATTTCGAGCAGGTGGCCCAGCAGGCCAAAACCGCTGACATCGGTGCAGGCGCTGGCGCCGTGAGCAAGCGCTAACTCCGCCGCCAGGCGATTGTTGACCAGCATCGAATCGATAGCGGCAGCAATATCCCGGCCGTCTGCGGCCAGCTGCATGTGCGCCGCAAACAGCACCCCGGTGCCCAGGGGCTTGGCCAGCACCAGCCTGTCACCGACGACCAGGCCGCGCTTGCCGAGCAGGCGGCCGTCCCCCGCCAGAGCGACCCCGTTGACCACGAAACCGACATTCAGCTCAGGCCCCTGCATGCTGTGGCCGCCCGCCAGCAGGCAATCGGCGCTCGCCAGTTCATGCAGGGCTCCCGCCAGCAGCTGCTGCAACTCCCGCCGCAGGATAGCCGGGGCGGCGAAGGGCAGGGTGATGGCGGCGAGGGCGGACACCGGCCGGGCGCCGCTGGCGTACAGGTCGCTGAGCGCGTGGGTGGCGGCGATGCGGCCCATCAGCCAGGGGTCGGCGACCAGCTGCCGCAGCATGTCCACGCTCTGCACGATGGCGGCAGTGCCGCTGCCGGGCACGGGCGCGGTGTCGTCGGCGCTGCCCGGTGGGGGACAGTGGCGGGGAAATTGCGCCGCCAGTTCCGCCAGCGCCCCGGCCAGGGGGTCCGCACCCACCTTGGCGCCACAACCGCCACAGGCCTGTTGCGAGGACGCCGCCGCAAGTTCCGGCAAACGGCCCCAGTAGCCTGTGGGCATGCTCATGGGCAGCTGTTCGAAGCGCGCCATGAACTTGCGGTCGATCGCATCTTTCCAGCGCCACACCCACTGGCCGGTGGCGCTGAAGGGCCCCCGGTCCGCCGCCGCCTGCCGATCCCCCAGCGAGACCAG
>JBFZEF010000220.1:0-5297 GCA_041307045.1 Halioglobus sp. | reverse complement strand
CATTTCCTGCTCAGTGATGAGCCCGGCCCGGGCCTGCAGTATGTTCTGGTAGTAACTCGCCAGGCCTTCACTGAACCAGCTGTCACCCCAACCCTGATAGGGGATCAGCAGGTGGGCCAGTTCATGGTAGCCGGTCCAGTTCCGCCGTAATTCCTCTGCCGTAGCGGAGGCCGCGGTAAAAAACTCGACCCGGACCGTATTTTCGCGCCGCACCTGCGCCCAGGGGATGGGATCGATGCTGCTGGCGGAGGTGGGTGAAATGCTTATCTGCCAGTGTCGCATGGGCCAATGTCCGTAGACCTGGCGCAGCGCGGTGGCAATGTAGTCCACCCACTCAAGCAACTCCTCGCGCACGGCCGGTTTGAACTGGGAGCTGATCAATATCTCCAGCCTGCGGCCATCCTGAAGTCGCAGGTGGCGGATGTCGTCATCCTCCGCCGCCTGCAGTGACAGGCAGGAGAATGACAGCGCTGCGACGAGCAGCCAGCGGGCTATGGCGTGGTTCACCGCGCTCAGGCGTGTCCGTGCGGCGGCTGGCTGCCGGGGCCGAAGCCGGCGAGTTCCGCCATGCGGGTGAACAGCTCGAACACATCGGTTGTTGCGGTGGCGTCACTGAATTCGCGGTAGAGCGAATCGACGTTGACCGCGATACGCTCCGGGTCCGACCAGGCAGAGTACTCCCGCAACTCTATGTCGCTGGCGGCCTCGAAGGCGCTCATCCCGGCGTCGAAACGCAGCCTGGCCTGGTCGCGGACATACTCAAGGTACTGGCGCACGCCGGCGACGCCCTTCTTGTCGGTGATCGGGCCGTGGCCGGGGACGATATGGTCTACATCCATCGCTTCGATCAGGCGGCAGGCTTTTATCCAGTTGGCAACCGGGCCCTGCCACATGATCGGTGTACCCTCGATGAACAGGATGTCCCCGGTGAAGACGGCGCGGTCCCTGGGTGAATGCACCAGCACGTCGCCCCGGGTATGGGCCGGGCCCACCTCGATCAGGTGTATCGGTTTATCGCCGACGCGCAGGTCGAGGTGACCGTCGAAGGTGCAGTTTGGTGGGGTGTGGGTAATGCCGGAGAACTTGAACTGGCCGAAGCAGTGGAGAAAGTACTCGCCCACCTTACCCATACTGGCCGCCATCTCCATGATGGCCGCCATGGCCTCGGGAGGCAGCTCATTCATCTCCGCCGCCGAGGCGGTGGAGGCGATAATCCGGGCACCCGCCACCAGTTCA
The DNA here is from genome assembly GCA_041307045.1 of Halioglobus sp. GTDB lineage: Bacteria > Pseudomonadota > Gammaproteobacteria > Pseudomonadales > Halieaceae > JARRPM01. The sequence goes on along the minus strand of JBFZEF010000220.1, from coordinate 4,061 downwards.
TTGCCGTGGCAATGATCGCCGTTGGCATGGGTATTGACCAGGGTGTCGATTCTACCGGCCCGGGGCTCCGCCCGGCGCATTGCGCCCAGCATTTCCCCGGTCAGCGCCAGGTCGAACAGGGTGTCGACCAGCAGGGACTCCTCCCCGTCGACGATCAGGCCCGCATTGCTCCAGCCCCAGCTGCCATTGGGCGCCAGCCATGCGTAAGCGCCGTCGCTGAGCCCATGTAGCCCCGGCCTGGATGTCGTCTTCATCGGTTTCTCCCAGAGTATTGCCCGCAGACAATAGTACGCATCTTTGATCCGGAATACATGTGCAAGGTTTTCTACCAGGACTGCAATCTGGTTTAATGTAGAGTCTCGTAACGACGGAAACAACGCATGAATGCACTTCGCTCAACCCTGGTTTTTACCTGGCTTGTGCTCACGCTGATTCCCTGCGGGATCGCCCTGCTCATTGCATCCTTGTTCCTCGACGATAAAAAAGTCTGGTGGTGGTTTGCGGTGCCCTGGCTCAGGGGTGTGGTGGAAGCGGCCCGCCTCATAGGCGGGGTAAAGTACCGCCTGCACGGTGAGGAGAACCTGCCTCGTGCCAGCGATATGCGGCGGGTTATCCTGTGCCCGAAACACCAGTCCACCTGGGAGACATTTTTCTTCCCCAGCATGACGTCGCACCCGCTGGCCTATGTTTTCAAGAAAGAACTGTTGCGGATACCCTTTTTCGGCTGGAGCATCGGCGCGCTCAATATGATCCACATTGACCGGAGCAAGGGCAAGGAAGCCTGGGCCAAGGTGGCCGAGCAGGGCAGGGTGTTGATGGACCAGGGCAAATGGATGATCATGTTTCCCGAGGGCACCCGCACCGAGCGGGGCACCCGGGGCAGCTACAAGGCAGGCGCCACGCGCCTCGCAGTGGCCACCGGCGCCTACGTGATACCGATCGCGGTAACGTCCGCGCGCTGCTGGCCGCGGCGCTCCTTTTCTTTTATCCCGGGCGTTATCGATGTCTCGATCGGCCAGCCGGTGAGCGCCGAGGGACGGGAGCCGGGTGAACTCATGGATGAGATAGAGCACTGGATCGAGGCGGAGATGCACCGCCTGGACCCGGACGCCTACCAACACAGCAGCACTGAAGCCGCAGCAGATTTACACTGAACAGGGAGCACTTGCGCTATGTCACTACAGACTCGCCTTATCGAATACCAGCATGACAATCTCACCCTCGAGGGTTTCCTGGCCTGGGATGACAGCCTCGCCGGGCCCAGGCCTGCGGTTGCGGTCAGCCACGCCTGGGGCGGACGCACGGAATTCGAGGAGGCCAAGGCCATCGCGCTGGCCGCGCAGGGCTATGTCGGTTTCGCTATCGATATGTACGGCAAGGGCGTGCGCGGCAATTCCACGGAAGAGAACAGTGCACTGATGACCCCGTTGCTGCAGGATCGCCAGCGCTTGCAGCAGCGCATTCTGAGGGCGGTGACGGTGTTGCGGGAGCAGCGGCAGGTCGACCCGCTCAAGGTCGCGGCCATCGGCTTCTGTTTTGGCGGCCTGTGCGTACTCGATCTGGCCCGCACCGGCAGCGACGTGGCGGGTGTCGCCAGCTTTCACGGCCTGTTCATGGCACCGGGCAATACTGCCGGTAACAAAATCACCGCGCGGGTACTCTGCCTGCACGGTTATGACGACCCGATGGTCCAGCCCCCCGCGATGCTGGAACTGGCCAGTGAGCTCACCGCGAGCGGCGCCGACTGGCAGATACACGCTTATGGCAACACGGTGCACGCCTTCACCAACCCGCAGGCGAACGACCCCGCCCTGGGCGCGATCTACAGCGCGGCGGCGGACCGCCGCTCCTGGGCGTCACTGCAGAATTTCCTGCAGGAACTTTTCGCCTGACAGCGCCGCCGTTCAGGGCACCAGCACCGCAGCACCGTTGAAACGCCCATGGCGCAGGTCGTCCAGGGCTTCGTTTGCGCGCTCCAGCGGATAGCGGTGGACCGTGGTGTTCACCGGGATGGCGGCGGCCAGGGGCAGGAACTCCAGGCCGTCGCGGCGGGTGAGGTTCGCCACTGAGCAGATCTCCCGCTCGCCCCAGAGCAGGTCGTAGGAAAATGCCGGAATCTCTGACATGTGGATACCGGCGCAGACCACGCGCCCGCCCTTGCGCACGGCGGCCAGGGCGAGCGGCACCAGTTCCCCTTCGGGGGCGAAGATGATTGCGCCATCCAGTGGCTCCGGCGTCGCCTGGTGGGAGTCGCCGGCCCAGACCGCGCCCAGTTCCCGGGCAAAGGCCTGTGCCGTGGCGTCTCCCGGGCGGGTAAACGCGTACAGGCGCTGGCCCCGGTGGCGGGCCACCTGGGCCAGGATATGCGCCGCCGCACCGAAGCCGTAGAGGCCGATACTGGCGGCTGCTTCAACCAGGCGATAGGCGCGGTAGCCGATCAGTCCGGCGCACAGCAGCGGAGCCGCCTGCAGGTCATCGTAGCGTTCGGGCAGTTCAAAGCAGTAGGCGGCATCAGCCACGGTGTACTCGGCGAACCCGCCGTTGATCTGATAGCCGGTGTAGCGGGCGGCGTCACACAGATTCTCCTTCTCGTGCCGGCAGTACCAGCAACTGCCGCAGCTGCCTCCCAGCCAGGGTACACCGACCCGCTGACCCTGCGCGAAGCCGGTGACACCCGGGCCGAGCGCTTCGACCCGGCCCACGATCTGGTGGCCGGGCACCAGTGGCAGCGTCGGATGGGTCAGCTCACCGTCGACGACGTGCAGGTCGGTCCTGCAGATACCACAGGCGGTCACTTTCAGCAGCAACTGGCCCGCGGCGGCCTGGGGTTTGGGCAGATCCTGCAGCTGTAGCGGCTGCCCCGGCGCTGTCAGTAGCATGGCGCGCACCGCTTAGGACCCGAGCGCCTGGCTGATGGTGCGGCAGAAGGTCTCGAGAATCTGCACCCGGGCATAAGCCTTGTCATTCCCCGCCACCAGCGTCCACGGCGCGTGGCGGGTGCTGGTGCGGCTCACCATCTGGTCGACGGCCAGTTCGTAATCGTGCCACCGTTCGCGATTGCGCCAGTCCTCGTCGCTCAGTTTGTGCTGTTTGTGAGCGCTCTTCTGCCGGTCGATGAAGCGTTTTTCCTGCTCCTCCCTGGAGATATGAAGCCAGAACTTCAGCACGATGACACCGTGCTCCACCAGCTGCCGCTCAAAGCGGTTGATTTCGCCGTAGGCGCGCTGCCATTCGGCAGGCGTGGCGTATTGTTCGACCCGCTCCACCAGTACCCTCCCGTACCAGGACCGGTCGTACAGGGTGCAGCGGCCATCCCGCTGCAAGTGCCGCCAGAAACGCCACAGGTAGTGCTGGGCGCGCTCCTCATCGGTGGGGGCGGCGAACTGCACCAGCCGGAACAGGCGCGGGTCTATGGCGCGGGTGACTCGCCGGATGGCGGAGCCCTTGCCGGCCGCATCCCAGCCCTCGAATACCGCCACCACCGAGCGCTTCTGTTGGTAGGCGCGCCAGGCCAGGTCGCCCAATTCCGCCTGGTATTTCCCCAGCTGGCGGTCGTAGGCTTCGCCCTTCAGCGAGAGCGTGAGATCCACACTGTCCAGCACCGTGGGCTGCGCCCCGGTGACAAGTTCCGTGGCGGGAATGTGCGGCGCCGCCGCCAGAAGTGCCCTGCCAGCCCGGTACTGCATGGCCTCGAGTACCAGCTCCCCGGCGGTGATGTCGCGGTAGTAGGCATCCTGCGCCTCCAGCAGTTGCCAGGGGCTGTGGCCGGAGTCGGTGGCCAGGATAAGTTGTTCGGAAACCTCCAGGGTCCGCTCGTACTTGCCGTGCAATTCGTAGGGTATGTCCGAGCCGCGGGGCCCGATTCTGCGGTGGGGCGAGTCGTTGTTCAAGCGCGCCTGCTGGGTTTCATGGCTGATATGCAGCCACAGTTTGATGACCAGGGCGCCGTCGTCGGTCAACAGGCGCTCGAAAGACTCGATCTGCTTGCAGTAGAGCGTGAACTCCTCAGGCCCCATCTGGCCGTCGACCGCGGCCTGGGCGGGCCTGGTGTACCAGGACCC
>JBFZEF010000219.1:0-11842 GCA_041307045.1 Halioglobus sp. | reverse complement strand
CGTGTGCTCTTCCGATCTCACACCGCGCAATGAGTTGGGCAGGGCCTCAACGATGTCCACCAGTACAAACTGGCCGACCAGGGAGGCATCCGCGCTGCTGAAATTTACCACCCGGTTGTTCTCCGTGCGGCCCTGCAACTGGCCCGGATCCTTTTTCGATACGCCGGTGACAAGGATTTTCTGGCTACTGCCCACCATGCGCCGGCTGATGTGCCGGGCCTGCTGCAGGATCCGCTGCTGCAGTATCTGCAGGCGCTGTTTCTTGGTGTCCTCATCGGTCTCGTCCGGCAGTTCCGCCGCCGGAGTGCCCGGGCGGGCGCTGTAAATGAAGCTGAAGGAGGTGTCGAAACCGATGTCCTCCACCAGTTTCATAGTGGCGGCGAAATCCGCCTCGGTTTCTCCCGGGAAGCCGATGATGAAATCCGAGGAGATGCTGATGTCGGGGCGCAGCTTGCGCAGGCGGCGGATTTTCGATTTGTACTCGAGCGCGGTGTGGCCCCGTTTCATCGCCATCAGGATGCGGTCGGAACCGCTCTGTACCGGCAGGTGCAGGTGGTCGACCAACTGCGGGATATCCGCGTAGGCGTCAATCAGCGCATCGGAAAACTCCACCGGGTGCGATGTGGTATAGCGGATACGATCGATACCGGGCACGCGGGCGACCAGGTGCAGCAGCTCGGCGAAATCGAGAGTCTCCCCGAGGTGATTCTGGCCCCGGAAGGCGTTCACATTCTGACCCAGCAGGTTGACTTCCCTGACCCCACCGCTGGCCAGGTGGGCAATTTCGGCGATGACGTCGTCCACCGGCCTGGATACTTCCTCGCCCCGGGTATAGGGCACCACGCAGAAAGTACAGTACTTGCTGCAGCCTTCCATCACCGAGACGAAGGCGCTGGGGCCCTCCACTTTCGGGTCGGGCAGGCGGTCGAACTTCTCGATCTCGGGGAAGCTGATATCCACCACGAGGGTGCCGGCGGGGCCGCGCCGCTCCATCATCTCGGGCAGGCGGTGCAGGGTCTGGGGGCCGAAAACCAGGTCCACATAGGGCGCCCGCCGGCCGATTTCCGCACCCTCCTGACTGGCCACACAGCCGCCAACCCCAATCACCAGGCCGGGCTTCTTCTGCTTGAGGCGCTTCCAGCGGCCGAGCTGGTGAAACACCTTTTCCTGGGCTTTTTCCCTTATAGAACAGGTATTTAGAAGAAGCACATCGGCCTCTTCAGGGTTGTCGGTGGGGACCAGATCGTGGCTTTCGGCCAGCAGATCCCGGATCCGCGCCGAGTCATACTCGTTCATCTGGCAGCCGTGGGTCTTGATAAAGAGTTTCTTGCTCACCGGGCCTCTGCGGCGACGTGACCGCCGCTGTCTGATCCATGTTGAAAAGGGCTGAGGAGTATACAGAGGAAGGTCGTCGAAACCCACCCCGGCTGGTATTCTCCGCGAGTGGTGGTAATATTGCCGCCCCCTGAATACCGGTGGTTGCCGCGGGGCCACCAGACCTGGCCGCCCCGCAAGTCCCTTCCGCGCGGCCACCCAAATGAGGAAAGCATGGCAAGTCAGCCCGTCTACAAGGTGATATTCCAGAACGGCAACCAGGTGTTCGAGGTTTTCGCCCGGCAGATCTACCAGAGCGACATGTGGGGCTTTATCGAGGTCGAGGAGTTTGTCTTCGGTGAGCGCTCCAAGCTCGTGGTCGACCCCAGCGAGGAGCGGCTCAAGAACGAGTTCAGCGGCGTCAAGCGCAGCTATATTCCGCTGCAGGCCATCATTCGCATCGACGAGGTCGACAAGGAAGGCAGTGGCAAGGTTTCCGACACGACGGTCGTTGGCAACGTCGCCAGCTTTCCCTTCTCCGGTGTTATCCCCGGCCAGCGCGGCAGCGAGGAGTAGGTCCGCCCCGCTTCCGCTGTTTGCAATACGATCATGGCCAATTATGCTGTGGCCTCTAACGATAACGCAGAGGAGTCCCGGCATGGCCTCTAAGCCCCAAGATTCAAAACGACCTCCGTGTGCGCTCCTGGTACCGGCCGCCTCGCTATTGCTGTGCATTGGCCTGCTGCCTGCGGTTGGCGCCCACGCGCAGCCGGCGGCTGATGCCGCTGCGGTGCAGCGCGGCGGCCAGCTCTTCCAGCAGTACTGCACCGAATGCCACGGGCGGGACGGCCGCGCCCAGGTTGACGTCATTTCCGATGCCAGCAACCTGACGCTGCCCGCCGACTACTACAACGGCAGCACGGACCAGGATCTGTTCAACAGCATTGCCAATGGGGCCGGCGTGGCCATGCCGGGCTGGCGCCAGGCGGTCGGCAGCGACGAGGCGGTGTGGGACCTGGTGCATTTCGTCAAGAGCCTGTGGGTTGAGCAGCCCTGAACTCCCTTTAATTCGGATCGAGGAGCACAGCATGAGCGAGCAGGAGCAGCGGGCGGGCCAGGGCCCGGTGGCCAGGGCGGAGGCAGCCGGCAGCTCGCGCAGGGATTTCCTGCGCAAGTCCGCGGCGGGTGTGGGCGCGGCGGTTGCCGCCGGCGCCAGTGCCAGCGCGTTTACCGCGGACCAGATCAATATCGCCGATGTGACCATCCCGTCCATCCGTATTCCCGCCGATTTTACCGCTTCCCTGGCGGAAGCGCCCAAACCGGGCAAATTTGAGGGCAGCGGCATGAGCGGGGCGGAAGTGTTCGCCCAGGTTTGTGTCAAGGAGGAGCTGGCGGCCCTGTTCTGTTGTCCCGGCAATTACACGGTGATCAACGCTCTGGCGGCGGCCGGCATCCCCGCCTATGGCGGGCGCATGGAGGGCTCCATGTGCGCCATGGCGGACGGTTTCTCCCGCGCCACCGGTGAGGTGGTGGCCACCTCCGGCACGGAGGGCCCGGGCTTCACCAACATGATTATGAATATCGCCGCGGCCAATGCCGCGCGCACGCCGCTGCTGGTGCTGGCGAGCAATATGATGATTGCCGGGGATGATCGGGAGGCCTTTATCCAGACCGGCTACCAGCAGCCTCTCACCACGGGCATCCGGAAGTACGGCAAGCGCCTGATCGATCCCTCCCGGGTGCATGAGTACGCCGGTTATGCCTATCGCGAGTTGAAGTCCGGTGTACCGGGGCCTGTGCACCTGGATTTCCCGGCGGAAGTCGCCCGGGCCCGCTTCAAGAGTCCCGATGAGCTCAAGGACTACTACGACAAGAGCCAGTACCGCAGTACTTCCCGGCCGCACCCCGGCGCCGCTGAAATGACCCGGGTCGTCAGCATGCTGGACAAGGCCCAGCGACCGCTGATCGTGGCGGGGCAGGGGGTGTTCCAGCGCGGGGGCTGGGATGCACTGATGAAGGTGGCCGAAAAGGGGGACATTGCCGTCGCCACTTCCGGGCCGACCCGGGGCGCCTTCCCGGATGACCACCGCCTGTGCGTGATGGCGGCGCCGGACGCGCTGCTCAGCGCCGACCTGGTGATTTTCGTCGGCCAGTACTGCATGCCCAGCCCCGGTGAGTACCGCTTCAGCCCGGACATCAAGGCCGTCCGGGTACACCCCGATCAGAATGACCTGGGGCGCAACTGGCCGCTGGACCTGGGGGTGGTCAGCGACGAGGCGCAATTCCTGGCAGCCCTGCAGGACGCGGTGAAGGGTAAAAAGCGCGGCGCCTGGGTGGATGAGATCGCGAAGGCGAAGCAGGCCTACCAGAAGCACCTCGACGACACCTACCAGCTGGGCCTGGAGTACAGCAAGAAGACCAATCACCTGCACCCCGCTGTGATCGGACATGAAACCCAGCACTTTATCGATACTGGCACCGATGACCGCCTGGCGGTGGTGAGCGGCGGTGGTGGCTGGACCATCGGCCTGTATTCCGGGCGCTATATGCGCGCCCGGCGCCCGGGCCAGATGATCGTTCCCGCCTACCAGTACGGCGCCATCGGGCCGGATATGGCGATGATGATGGGTGCCTGCGCCGCGGTGCAGCGCGGAGTCGGCCCGCAGCAGGGGTACGAGGGGGCACCGACCATTTGCGTGACCAGCGACGCTGGCGTGGCGTACAGCATGTTCGAGCTGGATACCGCCAACAAGTACCGCCTGCCCACGATTACCATTGTCTACAACAACAACGCCTGGGGTGTGTGGACCAACGCCGCCCGCTCCGCCCGCTCCCTGCAGATGTACCTGTTCCAGGAAAATCTGCGCTACGACCAGATGGCCCAGGGCCTGGGCGCCAATGGCGAGTATGTGCGCACCGTGGAGGAGTTTCGCGCGGCGCTGGCGCGGGCCTGGAAACTGGCCCGGGACGAGAAGGTGTCCAGCCTGATCAACTGCCAGGCACTGAAGGAGTTCACCTCGCCCCGGGATTACCCTCCAGGCATAGCCCTCAACGCTGAGCCGGGTGTGGGCGCCGTGGCCCACTGATGAGCACTGCGCAACGGGTGGGAGACCTGCTCGAGCACTATGCCGGCAGGGGTGTTTTCCGGGGCTTCGGCCGCCAGGCGCAACGCGGACGCAGCGCCGAGTTCCGGCTGCGCTGGCATCGCGACCAGGTGTTCCAGTGGGTGTGGAACGAGTCGAAACAGACCCTGCGCATCGGCTGCGTGTTGCCGGCGGTGCCGGCTAACTCGCCGATGTACCGCCAGTTCAGGGCCTGGCTTGCGGCGCGCCAGGACCCGGCCCTGCCGGCGCATCGCCGCAGCGACCGCGGCAAGGTCGCGCTCAGGACCTATAACCGCGGCGGGGACGTGGCGCTTACCATGACCGTACTCGACGGGGACCTGGACTACGCCGTCAATAAACTGGTGAGCCTGGTCAACGAGATCTACCTGGATTTTCTCTCCAGCGGCCTGTATTTCGACTGGCTGGTGGAGACCTTTGAACTGGACCCGGATCACCCCTGCTGAGTGTTCCGGGTTGCCGTGATCAGCCCCGCTGCTGTTGCAGCCTTTGCCGCACCGTCGCCAGCCGCACGCAGACCACAAAGGCGTCCATCGCCTGTTGCACCGCCTGCCGGGTGGCGAAGGTTGGCGCCAGGCGGATATTGCGGTTGCGGGGGTCTTTGCCATAGGGGAAGGTGGCCCCGGCGGGCGTCAGCTTCACCCCGATATCGCCCGCCAGCCTGACCACCTCGGTGGCCAGCCCGTCCCGGGTATCGAAGGAGATGAAATAGCCTCCCCGCGGCCTGGTCCAGCTGCCCATGCCGGTGCCTGCCAGTTCCCGCTCCAGGGTATCGAGCACAATCTCGAAGCGGGGCCGGATCAGGGCCGCGTGTCGCGCCATGTGGGCGGCCAGGTTGGCGCCGTCCCGCAGGAAGCGCACGTGGCGCAGCTGGTTGACCTTGTCCGGGCCGATGGTCTGGTAGGCCAGGTGCCGGCCCAGTGCCGCCAGGTTCTCCCTGCTGCTGCCCAGGAACGCCACCCCGGCGCCGGCAAAGGTGATCTTGGAGGTGGAGCCGAACTGGAACACGTTATCCAGGGTGCCCTTGCTGCGGCAGTACTCGCTGATGGACGCCAGCGCGGGGGCATCGTCGTAGAGCGTGTGTACGACGTAGGCATTGTCCCACAGTACCAGGAAGTGCTTCCCGGCCAGCTTTGGCAGCGCCGCGATGCGCTCTACCGTCGCCGCGCTGTAGACGCAGCCGGTGGGGTTGGAAAAACGGGGGACGCACCACATGCCCCTGATCGAGTCATCCTGTTTGACAAGGGCCTCCACCGCGTCCATGTCGGGCCCGCTGTCCAGCATGGGCACCGTCACCATTTCGATACCCAGGTGTTCGCAGATGGCAAAGTGGCGGTCGTAGCCCGGCACCGGGCAGATGAATTTCACCGTGTCGCTGTTGCCCCAGGCGGACTCAGGCCCGCGCAGGCCTTCCGCGAGGGCGAATTCCACCACCTGGTACATCATGGTCAGGCTGGAACTGCCCCCCACCATGGTCTCCCCGGCGCTCAGGCCCAGCACCTCACCGAACAGGGCCCTGGCCTCTGGCAGGCCTTCCAGGCCGCCATAGTTGCGGCTGTCGGTGCCGTCCTGGGCGAGGAAGTTGCCCTGCAGGATGCCATCCAGCGCATCCGCCAGGGCGACCTGCTCGGTGCAGGGCTTGCCCCGGGTTATATCCAGGGCCAGGCCGAGGCCTTTCAACTTCTCGTACTGCGCCTGCAGCGCCGCCAGCTGCGCTTGCAGTTCGGCATCGGTGAGTTGGTCCATATGCACTGCGTCGGTCCTCGCGTAGTCCGGATTGTCACGCTGCCGGGTGCGATTCCCGGGGCGAGAGAGTATAACCACAGATCGCCTGCCGGTGAACGGGATCTGTCGGCGCTTGCTTGAAAAGCGCCCATCGAACCCTATATATGAACGATTGACCCTGTTGGCATTCAAGGCCGGAACGATGAATAGTGAGCGCGACGAAGCGGCTGAAGCCGAGCTGGTATCCCCCGAGGCCGAAGCCAGAACCCCGGCGGTTGCTGACGATGTCCTGCCCGAAACCCTGTGTCTCATGCCGGTTCCGCACCGCCCATTTTTCCCCGGCCAGGTGCAGCCCGTGGGGATCAACCCGGAGCAATGGGGCTCGACCCTTGAGGCCGTAGCCAAGGCCGGCCATGGCCTGATCGGCCTGGCCTACGTCAACGAGCCGGACCCTGCCAGGGTGGAGGCGCGCCAGTTTCCCGATATCGGCTGCGTCGTGCGCCTGCACCGGCCGCCACTGGCGGAACAGCGGGGCCAGTTCCTGGCCCAGGGCGTCAAGCGGTTCCGGATCGTGCGCTGGCTCAGCGACAAGCCACCCTACCTGGTGCAGGTGGAGTATCCCCGCAGCCAGGGAGAGCGCGGCTCGGATGAGGTCAAGGCCTACGCCATGGCCCTGATCAAGGAAATCAAGGAGCTGCTACCGCTCAACCCGCTGTACAGCGAGGAGTTGAAGCAATACCTGGCCAATTTCAGCCCCAACCAACCCAGCCTGCTGGCCGATTTTTCCGCCGCGCTGACAACCGCATCGGGTGAGCAACTGCAGGAAATCATGGACACGCTGCCGCTGGTGTCACGCATGGAGAAAGTGCTCATGCTGCTGCGCAAGGAGCGCGAGGTCGCCCAGCTGCAAAGCCAGATCACCAGCCAGGTGAACGAGAAAGTCTCGTCCCAGCAGCGGGAGTTTTTCCTGCGCGAGCAGATGAAAATCATCCAGAAAGAACTGGGAATCTCCAAGGATGATCGCACCACTGACGTGGAAATGTTTCAGCAGCGCATCCGCGATCTCACCCTGCCTGCCCCGGCCCAGCGGCGGATCGACGAGGAGCTGCGCAAACTCTCGGTGCTCGAGACCGGCTCCCCCGAGTATGGCGTGACCCGCAACTACCTCGACTGGGCCACCTCGGTGCCCTGGGGTGTGCACACCAACGACCAGCTCGACCTGAAGCACGCCCGCACGGTGTTGAACGAGCACCACGAGGGGCTCGAGGATGTGAAGGCCCGCATCCTGGAGTTCCTGGCGGTGGGGTCGTTCAAGGGTGAAATCTCCGGCTCAATCCTGTTACTGGTGGGGCCGCCCGGCGTGGGCAAGACCAGCATCGGCCGCTCGGTGGCCGCCGCCCTGGGCCGGGAGTTCTACCGCTTCAGCCTCGGGGGCATGCGCGACGAGGCGGAAATCAAGGGCCACCGGCGCACCTATATCGGTGCCATGCCCGGCAAGTTCGTGCAGGCGCTGAAGGAGGTCAAGGTCGCCAACCCGGTCATCATGCTGGACGAGATCGACAAGATCGGGGCCTCCTACCAGGGTGATCCCGCCTCCGCCCTGCTGGAAGTGCTGGACCCCGAGCAGAACAGCGAATTCCTGGATCACTACCTGGACCTGCGGGTGGACCTGTCCAAGGTACTTTTCATCTGCACCGCGAACCAGCTCGATACGATTCCCGGGCCCCTGCTGGACCGGATGGAAACCCTGCGCCTGTCGGGTTACGTGGCGGAAGAAAAACTGGCGATCGGTAAAAATCACCTGTGGCCGCGCCAGCTCGAGCGCCACGGCCTCAACGAGGATCAGCTGAAGATCAATGAGGCCGCGCTGAAGTATGTGATCGATTCCTACTGCCGCGAGGCGGGTGTTCGCACCCTTGAAAAGCAGCTGGCGCGCATTATGCGCAAATCCATCGTCCAGATGCTCAACACCGGCGAGGAGAAATTGCGGATCGGCAAGAAGGATATCGACACCTTATTGGGCAGGCCGCCGTTCCAGCCGGACCGGCCCATGCGCGGCCTCGGTGTTGCCACTGGCCTGGCGTGGACCGCCATGGGCGGGGCCACCCTCGCCATTGAGTGCTCCCAGATCCACACCCTGAATCGCGGCTTCAAGATGACCGGCAAGCTGGGGGAGGTGATGCGCGAGTCCGCCGAAATCGCCTACAGCTACGTGTCCTCACACCTCAAGGATTACCGCGGAGACCCGGAATTTTTTGATACGTCCATGGTGCACCTGCACGTGCCCGAGGGCGCGACGCCGAAGGACGGGCCCAGCGCCGGCATCACCATCGCCACTGCCCTGGTGTCCCTGGCCCGCAAGGAGCGCATCAAGCGGCCGCTGGCGATGACGGGCGAGCTCACCCTCACCGGCCAGGTATTGCCTGTGGGCGGGATCAGGGAGAAGGTTATCGCCGCGAGGCGCAGCAGGATCATGGAGCTGATCCTGCCCCATGCCAACCGCCGCGATTTCGAGGAGCTGCCCGCCTACCTGCGCGAGGGCATCAATGTGCACTTTGCGCGCACCTTCCGCGAGGTCTTCGAATGCGTGTTCCAGGATCACCCGGTGGACAAGCCGCTGCATTAGGAGGGATTATGGAACGCGCAAGCCGGGCTGGGGCGCTGGTGCTGATGCTCAGCCTGATACTCGCATCCGTTGACGCCGCGGCGGGCGAGCAAAACCCCGCCCCGTCGACAAGCTGTGTGGTGCTGTTGCACGGGCTGGGTCGTACGGCGCTGTCGATGAAGGCGCTGCAGTGGCGACTGGAGGACGCCGGCTATGGGGTAGTGAACATCACCTACCCCTCGCTGTCCCACCCGATCCAGGACTTGGCGAGGATGGCGGTGGATGACGGTCTGGCCGGCTGTGCGGCCCTGGGCCTCGACGAGGTAGCTTTTGTGACTCATTCCCTGGGCGGTATCCTGGTGAGGCAGTATCTGGCGCAACACGATATCCCCGGATTGCAGCGGGTCGTCATGCTCGGGCCGCCCAACCAGGGCAGCCAGATGGCGGACTACCTGGAATCCCTTGGACTGCTGGAGCCGTTCCTGCCCAGTGCCGTCGTCCAACTGGGTCTCTCGGAGCAATCGGTTCCGCGTCGATTGGGGCCGGTCAACTTTCAGCTCGGGGTTATCGCGGGCACCGTCAATCAATTGCCCTTCCTGCCGGGGCAGCCGGACGAGTTGGGAGACGGCACGGTAGCGGTCAGTGAAACCCTTGTGTCGGGGATGGCGGACTTCCTCGAATTGCCAGTCAGCCACACGTTCATGATGTGGGATAAGGACGTGGCCGAGCAGGTGGTATTCTTTCTCGAGCACGGCGTATTCAACCGGCATGCCCCACCTTTCCATGCGCCCTGAGTCAGTGTGGGCAGGGCGCCTTGCCTGTCGCGGCCTTCGCGGCAGCTTGTCGCTTGTTACTGGGACCATATCCGGTCTGAAATTGATTCTCCTGTTTGCCCTCCTGGCCGGCTGTGGCGGGGATCCTGGACTGCGCGAGCCACCGCCTGAGCAGTTGCTCGCGCAAGCGCATGCCTCACCTGTGCTGGGGCCCGACAGCCAGTTCACGGGCAGCCCCTATCCAGACGTCGGGTTGGGCGGGCTGTTCCCCGCGCGAATGCCCAACGACTGCAGCGTAGCCGTGCTCGAAGGCGGCGAGGACTCCTTTGCGATACGCATGGCAACCCTGCGCAACGCCAGGCAGTCGATTCGCATACAGGCCCTGCTGTTCAAGGGCGACGAGTCCGGCCTGCGCATTGCCGAGCTGCTCAAGCAGAAGCGGGCCGAGGGGCTTGATGTACGCGTGATTGTGGATGCCTTCTCCAACCCCTGGCTGCAGACCCAGTGGATGCTGTTCGACCTCAAGCAGCATGGCATCGAAGTGGAAGGCTACGAGGCCCTCGCGCTGCAGTGGATCAATGAAGTGGCCGTCCCCCACCTGACACCGCATTACAACAGCAGCGGCCTGGACAACCGCTACCACGAAAAAATGTGGATTATCGACGGCGAAACCGATCATGCGATCGCCGTGACCGGCGGGCTCAATATCGGCAACGAGTACTTTCGGGTAGACCCGCAGGATCCGGATGCCTACTGGCGCGACCAGGATGTCGTCCTGAAGGGAACTGTCATCCAGGATCTGGTGGCGGCCTTTGATCGCAACTTTGACCATTTCGTCGATATCAAGGAATCGCGCGGCATTCTGAATACCAACCTCTACTGGGACGCGACCCGGCAGGTAATGGACGCCACCGGGAAGGTGCCTGTACCCTATTCCACCCGTCCCGATCTCGTCGAGCGGGTGGCGGCACTGGAAGCGCGGCAACCGGTTCTCGATTTTCACCCTGCTCGTTGCCGTTTCATCCAGAGTCGTCCCCGGTTCAGGGAAACCTACATTCAGCAGGCGTACCTGAAAATGATCGAGCACGCCAGGGAGGAGATCCTGATCGCCAACGCCTACTTTGTTGCCACGCCCTCTGTGAGCCTGGCCCTGGAGGATGCGGCCAGGCGCTGCGTATCCATCAACATCATTTCAAACAGCCCCGAGACCAACGATCTGCCGGAAATCAGCATGGTGGGCAGGGGCCATTACAAGACGCTGCTGGAGATCAATGCGAAACCGGAAGTGGAGGCCTGTGACAATCCCGCTGCTGGCATTCGGATCTGGGAGTGGGTCGGGCAGGCTGCGCATGAATCCGCCCGCAGCCAGGGCACAATGCACTCCAAGTTCGCCGTGGTTGACAGCCGGCGCAGCCTGGTCGGCTCCTACAACCTGGACCCGCGCAGTGAAAGGCTCAACAGCGAATCAGCCGTCGTGTTCGAGCAGGAGGAACTGGCAGGGCGGCTGCGACGGCTGTTCCTCGAAAACGATCTCAAATACAGCCGGGAAGTCAACTTGCAGCAGGCCAGGGAGTTTGAAGATCCCCAGGATGCCCTGTACCGGTTCAGGGATACGATCGGCAAGTATTTTGAGGAGGAACTCTAGGGCCTCCCGATCCGGACTGCAGTATTGTGTATTGGACCGCGCGCGTAGTGCCTTCCTATCATTGACGTTGCCACTCCCGCGCAGATAATTCGTCACCTATAATGAAAACCGAATTCGCGTGTGGAGGGTATTCAGTCATGAACAGATGGTCACTTGTCACCGGCGTTGTGGGGCTGGCATGGGCGGCGTCCAGCATGGCGGATTCAACCGCCGCCCGCTGTGACATTTATCCCGCGGGGAGCGATCACACCCAGAAGATGATCCATTGCACGTTCTCCCAGCGCCAGGGCTACATCATGATCACCCGCGAGGACGGCGTCACCCACGACCTCTCGCCGCAGGGTGATAGCCCGGGTAACTATCGTGACCAGGATGGCCGCGCAGTGTACCGGCAGAGCGGCCTGGGCGATCAGGGCCAGATTTTCCGCTTCCCTGACCAGAGTGTCTATGTGTACTGGAGCACGGCCGCACTCGAGTCCGCGGGTGATGACAACCCGACGGCACCGTTCACGACCAAAGTCTACGACGCGACCGCGCTGCTGCGCTGTCGCGCGGTGGGTGATGCCGACTTCGGCAGCTGCCCTGCAGGTGTAATGCGCATGGAGGACGGCCAGGCCTCGGTCGTCGTGCAAAGCCCCAAGGGTGAGCAGTTCACCAT
>JBFZEF010000217.1:0-17380 GCA_041307045.1 Halioglobus sp. | reverse complement strand
TCGGTCTGGGCACGCCCGCCGAGCTGACAGATAGGAACTGGTTTGCCATCAGGAACTTTCACTGCCACTGGTATGAGGATTCGAGCACGCTGAATGACTACCTTCACTTCCAGACGATGGGTGTTGATGACTATGTAGAGTCAGTGTTAAAGGGCTCACCGTGGTATGTCACGATCACCAACAAACCTGTAATACGCAATATCATGGGCCTGCGCATAGTAAAAATGCTGATTCGCAAGTTCCTGATGGAGCCGCTGGCGTTTGCCTCCCGCGACTCGACGATGTATTGGGTGCAGAACAACATGCAGGATCGTATCTCGGCTTTTTTCAAGGACAAGCAGTCCTGGCAGGCCATACCCTCGCATTGGGACGACATCAGGCGCCCGAGTTACCAGGACTACCAGCGCCTGGACCACGGCTACGATGAATCATTGGCCGATAGAGAACTGGACTTGGCCCAGATGCAACAGGCGGCGCATTTCAGGGGCGGACAATGCAAGGCCTCGTCGATGCAGGCAGGGGATTTATTCTCGCCTCTGGACTGGCAGTGCTGGCGCGGACATGGATTTAGCATGACCCCGAATGCGGTGTTGAAAGGCGGCCATTGGTGTCCGCACTGCGAGCCGGCGAGAATCGGCTGGGATTATGATGAGGAAGCCATGCACAATCCCTTTTTCGCGCAGGTCTGGTACCCGAACCATGATGTGACAGAAGCGCACTATTACGCGAAGGATTGCTATCTGGACGTGGCACCTGCATGAGCTGCGGGGCAGGTGTTGACCTCAGCCAAAAACTTGTACACTCTCGACCACACCCTGGAGAATATCGCCATGTTTGAGAACGAACACCCGGCCCGCCGCGCGGCATTGCTCTCGCGCGAGTATGTGCACACCAAGAACCGCGCGGGCTGGCTTGGGCTCTACGCGGAAGATGCCATTATCGAGGATCCGATCGGGGTCTCGATGATCGACCCGGAAGGCAAGGGCCACCGCGGAGCGGCCGCGCGCGAGGCATTCTGGGACAATTTCATCGCCCCGGCGAATATCAACATCGACATCCTTGACTCATTCGCGGCGGGACTTGAGGTGGCCAACCTGCTGGTACTGACCATCCGCTTCGACCTCGGCGAGGGCAAGGCCCTGCAGCAAAAGGTGCACGGGGTGTTTACCTACGAAGTCGATGAGCAGGGCAAGCTGCTGGCACTGCGCGGTTACTGGGATACCAACGATCCGCGCAACCAGATGGCGGAAATCAACCTCGCCGAGGCCGGCAGCTCGACGCCCTGAAACCCCACACCAACCAAAAGGACAGGATAATGCTGAAAAACTACACGTGGATTTTGCTTTGCAGCCTGCTGGCGGGCGGCTGGGCGCAGGCGGCGGACAACGCCGACAATGCAGCAGCCCTGCGCCAGGTCGTTGCCGCGCGCAGCGCCGAGGACAAGGCCAGGGACAGCGCCCGCCACCCGGTGGAAACGCTGGAATTTTTCCAGGTGGCACCGGGCATGACAGTCGCGGAAGCACTGCCCGGCACTGGCTGGTACACCAACATCCTCGCCAATTACCTGGGTCCGAAAGGCACCCTGTACGGGATTAATTACCCCGACAGCATGTGGCCCATGTTCGCCAGCGCCACAGACGAGTGGGTGGCGCAGAGGATCGCGGGTACCGCGAAGTTCCCGGAACTGGTGAAAGGGTTTACCGACAATGGCATCAGGACCGCGGGCTTCACTTTCAGTACGGTGCCGCCAGAGGTCGTCGGCACTGTCGACAGGGTTCTGCTGATTCGCGCCTTGCATAATATCAACCGCTTCGAGAGTGCAGCCGGAACCCGCAGCCAGGCCCTTGCGGCGGTGCGCAGCATGCTCAAGGATGACGGGCTGGTCGGGGTGGTGCAGCACCGCCTGGCGGTGCCCGACCAGGCGTCTGGCACTGACGGCTCCCGCGGTTACCTGGTGGAAGCCGAGGTGATCGCGGCATTCGAGAAGGCGGGTTTCGAACTGGTGGCCAGCAGCGAGATCAATGCCAATCCCGCGGACCGACCGGGCCCGGACGACATCGTGTGGCGCCTGCCGCCTTCGCTGGCGACCAGCAAGGAGGACCCGGCGCTGCAGGAGAAGATGAAGGCCATCGGCGAAACGGACCGCATGACCCTGCTGTTTCGCAAGGCGCCCTAGCGGCCGGATCAAACTCTCAGCCGGTGTAACCCGCTGTCATCTCCTGCGCCTGTGACCACAGGCGCAACGCCAGGTCGCGATCGAACATGTGGTGATCGCCGCTGACCGTCACCGGGTTGCAATCCTCGAAATAAGCGCCGTTGACGCCCTCCAGCAGGGGGTTGGTGGCCACATACACCTGGGTGGCAGCGCCCTGCGCCGGCGTCTTCGCAATCAGCGGGCCGAGCAGGTCAAAGCCGACGCGAATCACCGCGGGCGCGGTGCGGGCGATATCGGTGTGCACGAGGCCGGGGTGGATCACGTTGGAGCTCACCCCGGTGCCCTGCAGCCGCTCGGCCAGGACCAGGGAAAACAGGGCATTCGCCAGTTTCGAGCGGCCATAGGCCTCGGCCGGGTCAAACTCGCCTTCTCCGCGCAGGTTGTCGAAATCGATTCCCTCCGCGGGGGCCTGGCGATAGCCGGAGCGACTGCCGACGTGCACGATCCGACCGGAGCCGGCGGCCAGCATCAGCGGCAGCAGCTGGCCGACCAGCACAAAGTGACCCAGGTAATTGACCACGAAAATCTTCTCGACCCCGTTGACCAGTTCCAGCTCGCCAAAGGTGTTGATGCCGGCGTTGCAGATCAGCATGTCCAGCCCGAGGCCCAGCTCCCGCACCGAGCGGGCGCAACTTACCGCCGAGTCGAAATCCGCGAGCTCCAGCACCAGAGGCGTGGTTTTTCCGGCGACGGAAGCGCAGGCCTCAGCCGCCTTGTCGAGGGTGCGACCGGTGCCAATCACATGAGCGCCCCGCAGGGCGAGCACACGCATGGTCTCGTAGCCCAGGCCCGAGGTGCAGCCGGTCACCAGGGCGGTGCGGCCGCTCAGGTCGAGGCCGGCGGTGACCTCCTCGGCGGTGGAATCGGCGCCAAACGGGCCGAGCGGGAACCGGGTGTCGGGGGCGACCACGGGCTTGTCCCCGCTACAGGCTGCCAGCAGGGGTGCGCCGGCGGCTGCGGCCGCCAGCCCGAGAAGTTGCCTGCGTTTTATTCCCATACTGATACCACGTTTCACCGCCAGCGACAGCGGGCAGTGTAGCCCCTGCCGGGCAGAGCGGGTACAGGCCGATACAAATAACTAATGGTTATGGACTGAAATAATAAAATGTCATGGAGGAATTTCTTGTGTATCGCCTCTCCCCCCCTATACTCGGCGTGTGGCGGTCGAGAGCCCACCAGCCATGAAATGGTGGGTTTGCTGAAATCCGTGCACACCGCTTGGGGGAAGCGAGCGAACATCCGCCAGAGATGTTTGAGGCCAGGGGACGTGTTCCGGTAGCGAGCCGAAAAATTGCCTGGGTAGAAAAGAAAAATGCCTTGCCCTCGATAAGCCGTCGCGGCCTCCGGCCCGGCGGCCTTTTTTTATGCAGATTATCGGTTATGCTCTCGGGACTTTTCAGGGAGCGGCCATGAGCACCATCCAGAAACTCCTGCAGGACATCAGCGCGTCGCCCCGCGGGCCCCGGGTCGCGGCGATCTTCGACTTCGATGGCACCATCATCGCCGGCTACTCCGCCACCACCTTTATCAGGGAACAGGTCCGGCGCGGCGACCTGTCGCCGCGGCAGCTGGCGGAGATCGTCGCTGCCATGACCAGCTTTGGCCTGGGCAACCTGGGTTTCTCCGGCCTGATGGCGGTCAATGCCCAGTTCATGCGGGGCATCGAGGAGAGCACCTACAATGAAGTGGGTGCACAGCTCTACACCAAACAGATTGCGCGCCTGATCTACCCGGAGTCGCGCGCCCTGGTGGACGCCCACATCGCCAGGGGGCACACGGTGGCCATCATTTCCTCCGCCACGCCCTACCAGGTGGAACCCGCCGCTGCCGACCTGGGCATCGAACATGTGCTGTGCAGCCAGCTGGAGGTGCGCGAGGGCAGGTTCACCGGCAACGCGGTAAAGCCCCTGTGCTTTGGCCAGGGCAAGGTGGACGCGGCCGAGGGCCTGGCGCAGCGCACCGGCGCCGATCTTGCCCGCAGTTTCTTTTACTCCGACAGTACCGATGACCTGCTGTTGCTGGAACGGGTCGGCCACCCGCGGGCCCTGAACCCGAGCGGCAAACTGGCGACAATCGCCGGGGAGCGGGGCTGGCCCGTCGCCCGTTTTGGCAGCCGCGGCCGGGCCGGCATCGGCCAGTACATCCGCTCGGTCGCCGCCACCAGCAGCCTGGTGACGTCCTTTGCGGCAGGCCTGCCCATCCTGGCCCTCACCGGCTCCCGGCGCGCGTCCCAGAATTTTTCCTTCTCCCTGTTTGCCGACACCGCCAGCGCCCTGATCGGCATGGACCTTAAGGTCAGCGGCGAGGAACACCTCTGGTCGCAGCGGCCCGCAGTCTTCATCTTCAACCATCAGAGCAAGGCGGATGTCATCATTCTCGCCAGGCTGCTGCGCCGCGATATCGCCGGCGTGGGCAAGCAGGAGATCAGGAAAGAGACGCCGATCCTGGGCAAGGTGCTGGAGCTGGGCGGCGTGGTTTTCATCGACCGGGCGAACGCGAAGAATGCGATCGAGTCCATGGCGCCCCTGGTGGATGCCATGAAGCACGAGGGCAAGTCCGTGGTGCTGGCCCCGGAGGGCACACGCACCGTCTCCCCGCGGCTCGCGCCCTTTAAGAAAGGCGCCTTCCACCTGGCGATGCAGGCCGGGGTTCCGATCGTGCCCATCGTGATTCGCAATGCGGGGGACGTCGCCCCCAAAGGTGATTTCGTGTTTCGCTCAGCCACGGTGGATGTGCAGGTGCTGCCACCGGTGGACACCAGCGGCTGGCGCATCGCAGACCTGAACGAACACGTGCGCGAAGTGCGCAATATGTTCGCCCGGGCCCTGGGCCAGCCCGAGGAACCGTCGAAAGGCGCCATCGCTGCCGCGAAGAAAGCCCGGTCCAAGGCAGGCAAAAAAGCCAGGGCTGCAACCACACCCAGGACAACGCCGAAGGCCAGTGCAAAAACCAGAGCCAAAAAGTCCAGCGCAGCCAAAGTTGCGGTAAAACCCCGCGGCAATACCAGGCCCAAAGCCAAAGCCGGAAAACGGAAACCCAGGTCCTGATCGAGATGGAACTGGCCGCCAAGTTCCGTGAGGGCAATCCCTGGCCGGTGCGTGATGGTCAGCGCGTGCTGTTCATCCTCGACAGCCGCAACGGCTTTGAACGGGACCTGCTGCGGCAGTGGATACACCATCACCGGGCCAGCGGCAGCGAGGAATTCGAAGCGCCGCAGGTCTGCCTGCAATTGGGTGATGACCGCAAAACCATCGACACCTCGCAGCTGATCGTTGCCCTCGCCCTCCCCCCCGACACCCTGGTGGCGCCGCTGCGCGTGGCCTGGCTGCCCTCGCAGCAGGACATCGATTCCGGGCCGCGCCTGCGCAACCTGTTGTTCGGTGACCCGCGCCACCCCGGCGCCGGTCGCGGGCGCCGGATTTTCAACGAGTCACCCGCTCGCATGCGCCTCATTGCCGGCAGCCCCGACTCCGTCGCCAACCTGCGCGAGCGCTTCGAACTGCACCACAGTATCGAGCAAGATAACGCCCAACGGGACTTCGCCGAGTTTGTGGGCCGCCAGGCGGCGCTGGTGCTGGACATCGCGGAACGCCGCCTGCAGGGCGGGCGTTACAAGGTACCGCGCCATGTTGCCGCCAGCTTGAAGTCCAGCCCCGCCTTCAACGAGGCCGTGGATGCCCTCGCGAGAGAGAGCGGCAGACCCAAGGCGGCGCTGATGGCGGAGGCGACCGGCTACATGACCGAGATGGTGTCCAGGCCGAGCACGTTCTGGCTGGATTTTTACGCGAAGTTCAACAACTTCTGCCTGGGCCTGGGCTACGAGGAAAAAATTGTCTACGACCCGGAGGCGGTGGCGAGAATGCGCCAGGTGGTGCGTGACAATCCCGCCATGCTGCTGTGGACCCACAAGACTTATCTCGACGGCATGGTGGTGCCCAAAGTCCTCTACGAGAACGATTTCCCCATGCCGCATATGTTCGGCGGCGCCAACATGAATTTCCCAGGCCTGGGTTTCCTGCTGCACCGCGCCGGCGCCATTTTTATCAAGCGCAGCTTCCAGGACAACGAGCTCTACAAGATCACCCTGCGCCATTACATCGGCTACCTGATGGAAAAGCGCTTCCCCATGAACTGGGCATTCGAGGGGACCCGCTCGCGCATGGGAAAACTGATGCCCCCGCGTTACGGACTGCTGAAATACGTGCTGGAGGCCTGCCACGCCACGGACGCCCGCAATATCCACATCATTCCCATATCCATCAGCTACGACCTGATCCGGGACGTCGAGGAGTACGCCACCGAGCAGACCGGCCGCGGCAAGGGCGCCGAGTCGCTGCGCTGGTTCATCGGCTATATCCGCAGCCTGGCCCGGCCCATGGGCAAGGTCTACATGGACATCGGCGAACCGGTAGTGCTGGCCAGGGCGCCGCATCCCGATGACAAGCTGGCACTGTCGAAAATCGCTTTCGAGGTGGCGGTGGAAGCCAACAACGTCACCCCGATCACGGTACCTTCACTGGTGACCATGAGCCTGCTGGGCGCGGCGCCAAGAGCACTGACCGAGGCCGAGGTGGTGCACGACATGGACGTCCTGCTGGCCTGGGCCTCGGCCCGCAAGCTGCGGATTTCCGCCGACTTCGACCCGGCCTACGCCAGCCAGATGGAGAGCCTGCTGCGTATCATGATCGATGAGGGCATGGTGACCCGCTATGACGAGGGCCCGGACGTGGTCTACGCGATTGAGCAGGAGCAGCACGCGGTAGCCAGTTACTACCGCAATACGATCATTCACTTTTTTGTGAACAAGGCCATCATCGAGCTGGCGCTGTTAAAAACCAGCGAGACCGAGGGTGTCGCCGCGCTGGAGATTTTCTGGACGGAGGTGGACAGGCTGCGCGATCTGTTCAAGTTCGAGTTCTTCTACGCCCCGACCGAGGAATTCCACCAGCAGATTCGCGCTGAACTCGCCCGCTATGCACCCAACTGGGAAGCACTGCTGCAGCAGGGCGCCCCGGGCTTCCTGCAGCTGCAGAACAATATGTTGTTGCTGGTGTCCCATGTCACCCTGCTGACCTACGCCGAAGCCTACTCGGTGGTGGCCGATCTGCTGGCGAGGATGGATGGATCTGCAGCGCTGACCGAGGAGCAGTGTGTGGCGCAGGCGTTGATACTCGGGCGCCAGGCCTACCTGCAGCGGCGCATCAGCAGCCCCGCCTCGATAGGCAAGCTCCTGTTCAAGAATGGCTTCAAAATGGCAGAGCATCGCAAACTCACGGCCGGTGGGGACGAGCGCGTCGCCAGCGGGCGCAAGGCACTGGCCCAGGAGCTGCGGGATGTACTGCGCCGGCTGGAACTGGTTCGCGCGCTGGGTGTGGCCACCCGCGGCATTACAGTGGAGAAACAAGAATGACAAACCTGAAAGTCGGCCTGCTGGGCGGCGGTTCCTGGGGAACCACCGTGGCATCGCTGCTGACCCGCAACGTACCGGTCACCCTGTGGGCCCGCAACCCGGCCACAGTGGAGGAAATCAACACCCACCACACCAACAGCACCTACCTGCCCGGCGCCACCCTGCCGGACAAGCTGGTGGCCACCAACGATATCGGCGAGGCCGTCCGCGGCGCCGATGTCGTGGTGATGGGAATTCCCTCGCAGAATTTCCGCAGCGTGCTGCTGGAAGTGAAGCAGCACATCCGCGCCTGGGTACCGGTGATAAGCCTGACCAAGGGGCTGGAGCTGGATACCAGTATGCGCATGACCGAGATCATCACCGAGGTGCTACCGGGCCATCCGGTCGGTGTGCTGACCGGCCCCAACCTGGCGCGGGAGATCATGGCGGGGCAGGCGGCGGCCAGTGTGATCGCCATGGAGGACGACATCATCGTGCGGGCGCTGCAGTCGATCTTCAAGAGCGGCCTGTTCCGGGTGTACACCAACAACGATGTGATCGGCTGCGAGCTCGGCGGTGTGCTGAAAAATATCATCGCCATCGCGGTAGGCATGGGCGACGGCCAGGGCGCCGGCGACAATACCCGCTCCGCCCTCATCACCCGCGGTCTGGCCGAGGTCACCCGCCTCGGCGTTGCCATGGGCGGGCGCGCGGAGACGTTCGCCGGCCTTGCGGGTATGGGCGACATGATCGCAACCTGCACCAGCCCCCAGAGCCGCAACCGCTACGTGGGCATGGAGCTGGGCAAGGGCCGCAACATGCAGGAGATCGTCGATGAGATGTTCATGGTCGCGGAGGGCGCCAAGAGCGCGCCCGCGGTGATGGCCCTGGCAGAAAAATACGGCGTTGAAATGCCGATAGCCAGCGATGTCTACCGCGTACTGTCGGGGGACGCCACCGCCAGCCGGGCCTTTCGCGGGCTGTTGCGGGTGTCGGCGGGCGCCGAGTGCGAACCTGGCTAGGGGTATTTATGTACAGTAGAAAAATAGTTGCTTGCGCGCTGGCACTGTCCATCGCCCTTGGGTCAGCGGCAACGGCGGCGGGCAGCTCGCCCTTCGCGGGGCTGAGCGGCGATCCGCAGCTGCGCTCCGCCTCCGCTCTCGTGCTCGACAGCAGCGGTCATGTCGTCTACGGCAAGGATGTCGACAGCGTGCGCTCCATCGCCTCCATCACCAAGCTGATGACGGCCATGGTGGTGCTGGATGCCGACCTCGATCTCGAAGAGCAACTGACCATCAGCGATGCGGACCGGGACCGGGTTCGCATGACCGGTTCACGCCTGCAGACCGGCGCCACCCTGACCCGGCGCGAACTGCTGGTGCTGGCGCTCATGTCATCGGAGAATCGCGCCGCCGCCGCGCTCGGGCGCACCTACCCCGGCGGGACGGACGCATTCGTGGCGCAGATGAACAGCAAGGCCCAGGCGCTGGGCATGAGTAGCAGCCGCTTCTCCGACCCGGCGGGACTGCACACGGAAAATCTCTCCACCGCCAGAGACCTGGCGAAAATGATAGCCGCGGCGAAGACCTACCCGCTTATCCTCGAGGCCACGACGACACGGCAACAGGAGGTCCATCCCTTCGCCTCGCGCGGGGCGCTCAATTACGCCAACACCAACGGCCTGCTGAAGAACCCGGCGTGGGATATCGAACTGAGCAAGACCGGGTATATCCACGAGGCGGGCCGCTGCCTGGTAATGCGGGCCAAGATCAGGGGCGAGGAGCTGTCCATCGTCCTGCTCAACTCCTTTGGCACGCTCACGCCCTACGGCGATTCCAACCGGCTGCGCAAGTGGCTGCTTGCCAGCGGCTGAGACAGTCGTGTCCTGGAGCGTACTGGGTGAAGTACTGGGGGCGACCGCCGGCGCCACCCTGGTGCTGGTGTTGCTGCTGTGGCTGATCAGCATCCCGCTGCGGGATATCAGCATCATAGACATGGCCTTCTCCGGGCTGGTCGCGATCCTGCTGCTGCTCGCCTGGCGCGTGGCGGCCGCGCAGGGCGTGATTCCCGGCCTGATCATCACCCTGGTCCTCCTCTGGGCCAGCCGTATGACGGTCTACCTGGTGCGCCGCAACTGGGGACACGGGGAGGACCCGCGCTACACCCGGCTGCGGCAGTGGGTAGATCCCGGCTGGCCCTTTTACCGGCTCAGCCTGCGCCAGGTGTTCCTGCTCCAGGGGGCGGTGATCTGGACGCTGACGCTGCCCCAGCAGATCGCCATGGTCAGCGGCGCCGCTGCCGGCTTTGGTGCGGCCGCCGCCGCGGGCCTGGCGCTGTGGTGTATCGGTTTCGTGTTCGAGACCGTCGGCGATTACCAGCTCAGCCGCTTCAAGGCGGACCCCGCGCGCCGCGGCAAGGTGCTCAATACCGGCCTGTGGCGCTATACCCGCCACCCGAATTACTTCGGCGAATTGTGCCAGTGGTGGGGCCTGTACCTGGTTGCACTGGAAACGCCCTGGGCCTGGATCGGCCTTCCCGGGCCGCTGCTTTACAGCTGGCTGGTCATCAACATCACCGGCCAGCGCACCCTGGACAAAAAGCTGGCGCGGGAAAAGCCTGAATATGCGCAATACATGCGCACCACCAGCGGCCTGATCCCGAAGCTGCCGCGCCGGGAGTGAATGCTGCCAGGGTTACTGCTGGCCGAGGCTGAATCGCACCTCGTGTGCCTTTAGCACACCGCCACAGGCGCTGCACTCCACCTGCCCCCGCAGGCTGCGGCCGCAAGGCTGGTGGGTGAGTCGCATCGGCTTGCCGTTGCCGCTCTCATCACACCATTTTTCCCCCCACTGCAGCAGGGCCAGGAACCAGGGATACAGCGCCTCACCTTTCCCGGTGAGCTGGTACTCGTAGCGCAAAGGCCGCTGCAGGTAGGCGGATTGGCGCAGGACCCCCTCGGCCACCAGGAACTTCAACCGGTCCGCGAGAATATTGGTGGCCACCGGCAGTTCCTGGTGAAACTGGTCGAAACGGGTCAGGCCGTGGAACGCCAGGGCGATGACATTGGCGGTCCAGCGATCACCCACCAGGTTGACGAGATTCTTATAAAGGCTGCGGCTGCTGGGTACATCCTGAACCGACAGGGACGAGCGGCGCCGGACCTTTTTCTGCCTTATATCGCGGGTAGCACCCGGGCCTGGCCTGTATACCACCTGTGCCGGGTGAATTTCCCCCTTACAGGCACGGCAGCGCATCTGTGGTTCGAAGGCCTGCCCGCATTTCAGATGCACCAGGGTGACGTCATCCAGCTGCGGCGTATTATAGAAGCGCCGCTCCCAGGCGACAGCCATCAGGGCGCAATCGTACAGGTCAATGGACTTGCGGGTCAGATGGTAGCTCATGCGCTTGCCACCCTCGCCGTCCGCCCTCTTGTGCAGGCAGTCAATCGACTGCAGCCACTTCAGCCGCTCGGACAGCACTCCCCTGGATACACCGGTGGCGGCGAGCATTTCATTGAAGGTGTTGATACCCCAGAACACTTCCTGCAGGATCAACAGGCACCACTTGTCGCCGATCTGGTCGAGTGCGCGGTTGATGGAACTGGCCCTGGTGATGAGTTTGGTCATGGGATTCTTGCGGCTGAAGCCCCCATTCTACCGCAGCCTCTTCCACAAAGGTAAAAACCCCGCCGCGGGCGGGGTTCAGCTCGAGCCGGATATCAGAAGCGTTTGGCCACGGTTATGCCATAGGTCTCCGGGGCCATATAGGATTCCGAGGTGATTGCGGTAGGGTCGACGATACGGCTGGCGATCTGCTGCTCGTCCCGCAAGTTTTTGCCCCAGAGCGTAGCGGTCCAGGATTCCTCGCTGTCGCTCCAGGTCACACTGGCGCCCAGCATCCCGACGGCCTGCTGCCGGGTTTTACTCGCGTTGGATACACTGGTGTAGTAGGCATCCTTCCAGTTGTAGGCGATGTTGAAATCAAGTGTCCCTGCACTCTGCAGGTCGAAGCGGTAATCGGCGTCAATAGCGAAGGCCTGCTCGGGAGCGAAGACCATATCATTGCCGGAAACATCATTACCGTTCACATCGGTGAAATCAGTGTAGGTCGCGTCACTGTAGTTATAGCTGGTGGAGAGCATCAGGTCGTCCATCAGCAGGATATTGAAATCCACGTCCACACCCTTAGTTTCAGCCTGGGCATTGGTGAGCACCAGCAGCAGACGGCTACTCAGCTCGAAGACCTGCAGGTCGTCATAGTCCATATCGTAGTAGGACGCATTGAACTGCACCCTGTTGTCCCACCAGCTCGACTTGAAGCCGCCTTCGATGTTGGTCACCGTTTCCGGGTCAACCGAGGTGGCGGCCACCTCAGGAAGGTTGGCCTGCGAGGGGAAAGCCCCGCTCTTGAAACCCTCGGAGTAGGTGGCATAGAACATCAGGTTGTCGGTAGGGTTGTAGCTGACAGAGAACTTGTTGGTTGTATCGGACCAGGAGTCGTCAGCTTCTACCGGCGCTGCAAACTCCGGCAGGATCAGCGGCACGCCTGTCGCGCCACTGGTGGTGCCGAGCAGGTCGATCGCATCCTGGGTGATGTCCTTCTTGTCCTCGCTCCAGCGTACGCCATAGGTCAGCGTCCACTGCTCGGTGACATGCCAGTCCGCCTGGCCGAAGAATGCAAGGCTCTCTGTGGTGTTGTCCTGGGTAAACAGGACGTCGCCAATCGCAGCAAGGCGGAAGGCGCGCTGCAGCAGCGCGTTGTACTGGGTGTAGTACTCCTCCTTGCGATCGACATCCTCTTCCATGTAGAAGGCGCCGGCCAGCCAATTGACGTTGGCATTCTCCCCCGTCAAGCGAAACTCCTGGGAGAACTGGGAAGCATTTTCGTCCACACCGTTGATGACGTTCTCAGGAGGAGTGAACGAGCCGGGAGGAAGGGGGGGTGCTCCGGGAGGCGTCGGGGCCGCCAGGTCGAGCAGGGGAATGCCGGTCAGGTCATCGACAAAATCGTAGTCGCTCTCCCGGTAGGCAGTGATCGAGACGAAATCGGCCCAACCCATGGACCAGTCGAAGCGCGCCATGGTGCCGCTGATCTCGCGCTCCTGCTCAGTGTCGAACTGGGTGGCACAATTGCGATCATCACTCATATACTTTTCGGACATGCCCAGGGCCCAGAAGGTACCCAGCCCCTGCAGCGCCTCATCGAGATTCTTCAGGTGGCGACAGGTACCGTTGGTCTTGTCCTTGGCATAGTCTGCGCCAAGCAGGAGATTCATATCATCGTCAATTTCAAACAGCAGCTGGCCGCGCAAGCTGCTGTTTTCGGCGTCATCGAGTTCATCGCCACCGCCCGACGCGCCAATTGAATCGCCGATAATCCGACTTTTCGACAAATCGCCCAGCGTGGCGATCTCGCCCTCGGTGATCACATTGTCGCCATAGCCATCGCGCTGGTGGTAGCGCCCCACCAGCTTGCCGGCGATGCTATCGGTGATGCCGCCATTGATCATGCCCTGGACCTCGGCCATCTCATAGTTGCCGGCCGTGACACTAACCTTGCTCTCCCCGTCCTGGGATGGTCGCCGTGTAACGATGTTGATCGCGCCGCCATTGGTGTTCTTGCCGTAGAGCGTTCCCTGGGGCCCGCGCAGGATCTCGATGCGCTCCAGGTCAAACAGGTCGAAGCCTATGCCCCCGGTACGACCGATGTAGACCTCGTCCAGAAAGACGCCTACCGCCGGATCGCTGGCAGCCGAATCAGAACTGTTGCCGATGCCGCGGATATAAATTCGCGGTTCGCCGATGTTGAACTCGTTGAATGTTACCCCGGGCACTTTGAACGCAATATCGTTGATGTCGGTTACTTTGCCCGGCCTGACATCCTCTCCACCGATTGAGGCAACCGAGAGCGGCACATCCTGGATGCTCATGGCGCGCCTCTCCGCGGTTACGATCACCTCTTCGAGCTGCTGCTGCGCGAGGGCGCCTGTCGACAGAAATGCCGGCGCCAGCAAAATGGCGCTGGCGAGTTTCTTGCTTCTGAATCTGATCATGTCGAGTTCCTCATTTTTATAGTGACAGCATTCGTCGTACGATCAGGCTCCGGGAGGGGCCGGATCATCGACACATTGATAACTCTGGTATTTATCCGGATCGCCGCCGGCTTTAAGGCGGGCGACCCGGGGATAGGCGCAGACCGGCATTGAGCGTCGCTCGACGCCGTCGGCATTGAGCTGGCGCGCCACCATGTGTTCGGGCGCCTGCCCACCCTCTACCCAACGCTCCAGTGCAAGCAGGGGATCGAAATCATCCGGCGCCGCCGCGGGCTTCTCCCAGCAATGACCCCAGCCGGGAACCATGAACAGGCGCGCATTGTTCTGCAGCGCTGCGAGTCCGCCGGCCGCTTTGATCGCGTCCTCGTAATAGCGGGTGATCGGTTGTGGGATGATGAGAGGATCGGACCAGCCCTGGTAGATAAGCAGCTTGCCGCCGGATTGGCGCAGGCCTGACAGGTCGGGGTTGGTCGCATCGGTCAATGCCGGAATCGATGATCTGCGCAACCAGTCGAGCATGGTATCAGTGGGCAGGCCCGCGGGCTGGTCCTCAATGCCCAGGTCTGCCGCGACCAACTGGCGGTAGCCGGCCGAGGCCAGCACACCCCAGGCCGGTTGCCCGGGAGCGCCAAACAGCCAGCGGTCGGCGAAATGCTCCGAGCCATGGAGTGCGGAGGGGTAAACCACTTCACCGCGGCCGTCCCTGACGCCACCGTAGAGATTGTTCAGCACGGCGACTTCCGTCGCGGTGAAACAGGCGTCCTGCCCAGCCACGCGATCCCTGCAGGCGGCCTCGCCAAAGTCCACCCGGCAGGCAAGCGGGTCCTGGATGATGCCGTCGGCCAGGCCGTCGCGCTGATCGCAACGCGCCATTACAAATTGCTGGAGCAGGGCTACCTTGGCCTGGGGGAAGCGGGAGTCCGGCCCCTCCTGATTGTTTGCGATCAACCAGTTGCCCCACAATCCGGCGATCCCGCTCAACTCGAAAATGCTTGCCCCGGCGGCAATACCGTCGAACAGTTCGGGGTAACGCTGCGCCGCCTGCAGGCCGAGGCGTCCGCCGTTGGAGCATCCGGAGAAATAACTGTAGGCGGGGGCGCGCCCATAGAGCGAGGTGGCGAGCTGTTCACCGACCCCCGCCACCCGCGGCAGGACCCGGTGGGCCCACAGCTCCAGCGCGACCCGGTCTGACGCCCAGTGCGTCTCCCAGCTTTTCGCCTGGTGCCCGCTGTCATGGCTGATCCCGGCATAGCCTCGCTTCAATGCCTCGTTGATGGCGTTGGAATGGCCGGGCTTGTCGGGAAGCAGTTCTCCGCAGAAACCGCCGCAGCCGGTCATCAGGAAGCGCCCGCTCCAGTCGGCGGGCAGGCGCATCTCGAAGTTCACCCGCCCGTCGATCGCGCCCTGGACCCGGCAGTAGCGCGGCAAACCCTCGCTATCCGCCCAGCCGGGCGGCGCCGTAAACGCCACGCCCTCGGGCGCGGCCAGTGCGGCGCAGGCATCGCTCTCGCCAGCTGCCCGCAATGCGACACTGGACAGCAGCAGGGCCGCAGCCGCAACCGCCAGGCAAAGTGATGCAGCCTGCCGGCAGTAGCCAAATTCCGATAACAGCTGCGCCGCCTTCACAGAGTGCGCTGGCCGGCAGGGGCCGGGGGGTGGACGTAGATGTGATGCATGTTCGCCAGGCTCCAGGCATTCCGTTAGTTATTATCGGCGCAGGATAACTCCGCAGGTTTTTTTATGCAAGCATCTCAAAGGCGCCGTGCAGGGGGTAACCGCCCCCTGCCATGTGCGGCTGGATCACGCTTCGCCACCGCCCGAACCCGGCTGCAGCGCACGCAGCGCCGACAGCGTCCTGTGACCCCCGGGATCGCCCGCGGTGGCCGGTACCAGGCAGATCTCATCCGCGCCCGCGGCGCGATACTCCTCGAGACGGTTTGTGATCGCGGCTTCAGTCCCCACCAGGCCGATCGCCGCCACCAGTTCCTGCGGCATCGCCGCGAGCAGATCGCGCGGGTGCGGGCGGGTGCGGGCGAACTCCACCAGGGCGGCAAAGCCCGCCTCGCTGATCATCTCGGCATAGCCCGGGGCGGCGAGATAACCGACGATGGCCTGCAATAATTGCTGGATTGCCGCTGGCTGAGGATCAACCGCGCAGCTCAGCCACACAGCGACTGTCGGCACGGGCCTGCCTGCTGCCTCCGCTGCCGCAGCCAAATCGCCGCGCAGCCGGCCGAGGCTGGCGGGGGTCACCATATTCAGCAGCATGCGATCGGCCCGGCGCGCCGCCACCCGCACCGCCGCCGGGCCGAATGCCGCCACCGTCAGCGGGCCGTTCACCGCGGCCAGGCGCAGGCGATAGCCGCGGCAGCTGGCGGTCTCGCCGCTAAAATCCACTTTCTCACCGGACAGCAGGCCGCGCACGATCTGCGCGGTTTCATCCAGCTGCGTGGCGGTGCGCGCCCGGGCCCGGCCGTGCCAGTGCTCAACCACCACGTTGCTCGATGCGCCCAGGGCGAGGCCGGTTGGCCGGCCGGTGAGGTCCGCCACCGATGCAATGCCCATGGCCATGGTCATGGGTGTCCTCACCCCGACCGCGAGGGGGCCGATGCTGAGCGCGATCCGCTGCGTGTTGTAACCCACAGCCGTGGCGAAGGCGAAGGCATCGTAGGTGGCCATTTCACCAATCCACAACTCGGGGTAGCCAAGCCGGTCCGCGGCGATGGCGATCTCCAGATTCTCGGCTGCGGGGCGATCCTGCCACAGCGGGGTAACTACACTGAATTTCATCCGCTTTACCTGTGCGCTCCGGCAGCGCCGCGGCGGCTACTTTGCGCTTGTGTGTTGGTAATTGAGAGCCTACTATTTAGTCTTTTTATAAAAGCAATAATGAGTATACGATCAAATTTTCAGTGGGTGAACCCATGATTACCTCCAGTAGGCAGCGAATACAGGCGCAAACCAGCACTGGCGGCTGGGGCACGGACACCCTGCATGGCCTGCTGGCTGGGCATGCCGCCAGCCGCCCCGGGCGCCTGGCCGCCCGGGACCAGCCCAACCGTGAGGAGCTCACCGGCGACCCGCCGCTGGCACTGAGCTGGTCCGAGCTGGAACTCGCCAGCGAGTCGCTGGCCCTGCAGCTGCAGGCACTCGGCATTGGCGCAAATGATCGACTTATCGTCCAGCTGCCCAACGTGGTCGAGTTGCTGGTGACCTATTATGCGCTGAGCAAGCTGGGCGCCATCATCTCCCCGATTCCGGTGCAATACGGCAGCCATGAACTGCAACTGGTGGCGCGTGTGCTGGATGCGGCGGCGGTGCTTACCCTGGAGCGCTTTCGCGATACCGAACTGGCCGCCGGCGCGCGCCTCGCCCTGCCGGATACCCGGGTACTGTGTTTCGGTCGCGAGCTGCACATCGACACACGGCCCGGCGGGCAGGGTTGTGAGCGCCGCGCCGGCGACGCCAACGAGGTGCTGAGTATCTGCTGGACTTCGGGCACGACCGGCACACCCAAGGGTGTGCCCCGCTCGCACAATATGTGGCTGGCCACGGGGCGCTGCTCCATGGCGGCGGGGGCCTATAGCGCCGAGGACGTACTCCTGAATCCCTTCCCGCTGGTCAACATGGCTGCACTGGGCGGTTTCCTGTTTCCCGCCGCGCTGCTGGGCTGCTCCATCGTATTGCATCACCCGCTGGATCCCCCGCTGTTTCTGCGGCAGAT